>JAKUNM010000022.1 GCA_022451865.1 Dehalococcoidia bacterium | reverse complement strand
GTTTTTTCTAGTGTAATTGGACCACTTTCATTGATTGGCCTCATCAACAATATTGCCGGGACCAGCTTTGTATTAGAAAAATCAAAATATTCTGCACGATGGCAGCAAGGTTTGTTAGGTCTAGGTATTGGAACATATGAATTAGTCCCCTTTGATAGGATTGATCATTTTTTCATCCGAAATGACTTTGATGATTTTTTGGCAGGAGGAAGTAAGCAGGATTTAGTGGAGTTTGAAATATTAATGGTGAAAGACAATGATAAAGAATTGAGTGTCGCGAGGATTATTGAACCACGTGAGTTCGTAGATACCGCAAGCAATCGAATAAATAAACTAGCTATGTTGCTTGGTGAAATGGCCTCTGTTGAAGTTAGGGCAAGCAAAAATAGTTCTAGCGGGAAAGATAGTTATGAGTTGACAGCGTCTAAAAGGCATAAACGCTATCGACAAATTCAACGTTAACAGGTGGCAAAAGTGAATTTTAATTTCTTGAATGAATATAGATCTATAGCTGTAGTGGGTGTTTCTAATAAATTAGATCGTCCTTCTAATGAAGTTGCTCGATACTTAATTAATAATGGATTTACAGTTTTTATGGTAAATCCTCTTGAAAAAAATGTGCTAGGGAAGCCTAGTTACCCTAGAGTGCAAGATCTTCCTCAGGCGGTTGACATTGTAGATATTTTTCGTCGGAGTGAGAATGTTTTAGAAGTCGTTGATGATGCTATAGCTTCTAATGCTAAGGTGATTTGGATGCAGTTGGGGGTAGTGAATGAATTTGCCGAAAAGAAAGCGCTAGATATGGGATTAAAAGTAGTTATGGATAAATGTATTAAGATTGAACATCAAAATTTAATCAATCAAAATAATAAATAACATGTGAATTCATGCTACACTCCGCTTTTGTAGCATTCTTCGAAAGTGTTGTGTTCGTTGGATAACCTAAGAGAAAAATGTGGAGTTTTCGGAGTTTTCGCCCCAGGCGAAGATGTAGCTAGGCTTACATTTTTTGGATTGCACTCTTTGCAGCATCGTGGGCAAGAGTCTGCAGGAATAGCCTCAGCAGGATCTTCAAAAAAAATTCATTTATATGCTGAGATGGGTCTAGTAACTCAAGTATTTGATGAGACAGTACTTGCTGGTTTGTCTGGAACACATGCGATAGGCCATACTCGCTATTCAACAACCGGTGCAAGTAAATTAGAGAACGCCCAACCGCTATTAGTAAAAGGTCGATACGGAACTATGGCCATTGCACACAATGGGAACATAGTGAACGCTGATGTACTTCGAGAAGGATTGGAAGCAGAAGGGATTAGCTTTGAAACTTCTAGTGATACTGAAGTAATAGCTAGGTGTTTAAGTAATGCACACGGTGATAATTGGGAACAACGATTTGGTCAACTTATGCGACGTGCAAATGGTGCATATTCGTTGACGATTTTAGTTCCTGAAGGTGTTTTTGCCGTTAGAGATCCCCTTGGCATAAGACCACTATGTATTGGCGAATTGGATAATGGCTATGTCTTTGCTTCAGAAACATGTGCATTGGATCATCTAGGTGCAAAGTTTGTTCGTGAAGTACTCCCTGGTGAGGTAGTGCGAGCAGATGCAGAAGGATTGACGTCATGGTTCCCATTGAAATCTTCTAACAGTAATAAAGAAGAAGATCGTGAAAAAATATGCCTTCTAGAGTTTATTTATTTTGCACGTCCAGACTCTCATCTTTCTGGGCAGCTTTTACACCCCGTGCGTATGCGTATGGGTGCAGCAGTGGCACGACAGCACCCGGTAGAGGCTGATTTAGTTATAGGAGTTCCTGATTCCGCGACTGCTGCAGCAATTGGATATGCACGTGAAGCTAACATTCCTTATGCGGAAGGACTCATAAAGAACAGATATGTAGGTAGAACATTTATTCAGCCAGACCAAAGATTACGTGAGCAGGGAGTTCATCTAAAATTCAACCCCTTAAAAGAAATTATTGAAGGAAAAAGATTGATAGTTGTCGATGATTCTATTGTTCGAGGGACTACTACTCCTCGTGTAGTAAAAATGTTACGTGATGCGGGCGCTACTGAGGTACATATGCGTGTTACATCTCCACCTATTACTCATCCATGTTTCTATGGCGTTGATATGGCCACACGTTCAGAATTAATTGCTGCTCAAAATAGTGTCGAAGGAATTCGAGAACATATTGGTGCAGATACTTTGGGGTATTTATCTCTTGATGGAACAGTTAGTGCTGCAAATATTAAGAGAGGCTCTCATTGTGATGCTTGTTTTACTGGGAACTATCCCAGTGCTGTACCTCTGCAGCTCGATAAACTAGCTTTTGAATCAGGTAGTGATGATGCACGTGATCGCCATGCCTTACCGGTACTTAAGTCTGGGTAATAGTTTTGATAGTGTAATTTGAGCAAGTAAAATCCCCGCATGAGAGTTAAGATGACTAAATCAGAATTTGATTCCTTAAGTTATGTGGATGCAGGAGTAGATGTTGCAGCTGCAGAGAGTACAGTTAAAGCTTTTTCAGAAATCGCTATGAAAACTATGCGACCTGAAGTGTTATCTGGAGTTGGTCCCTTTGCAGGTTTGTTCAATTTACCTACTGGATTTCAAGAACCTGTGTTAGTTGCAAGTGCTGATGGTGTTGGAACGAAGATTTTGATTGCTACTGCATTAGATCGATTTGATTCAGTAGGTGCAGATTTAGTGAATCATTGTGTAAACGATATTCTTACTGTTGGTGCGAGACCTTTGTTTTTTATGGACTATCTTGCGACGGCTGACCTTTCACAATCACAGCGCATCGATATTGTTTCTGGTGTGGGGAGTGCTTGCGCTCAGCAAAATGTAGCACTGCTCGGTGGTGAAACAGCAGATATGCCTGATATGTATAGATCAGGTGATTTTGATTTAGCTGGATTTATAGTGGGTATTGTCGATAGATCAAAAATAATAGATGGTAAAAAGATAAATATTGGTGATGTGCTGGTGGCTTTGCCTTCAAGTGGTTTACAAACAAACGGATATTCTCTTGTAAGGAAAATTTGGTCTTTAGGAAAAGGTTTGGGTTCTGATCATGATAAACAGATACTGCAAAAAAAATTCCCTCTTCTAAACAGATCTTTAGGCGATGAACTTTTAGCTACACATCAGTCATTTCTACCAGACTTAGATACATACTTAGAAGAAATTCATGGTATTGCGCATATCACTGGAGGAGGTATTGGAGGGAATCTTTCTAGATTATTTGAACATGATAAATCTAATGGAATGTACGCGTGGATTGATACAGATTCATGGGAAATCCCCAACATATTTAAAGTTATTCAAGAAGCAGGTTCTGTTGCCGACTCTGAGATGTTTGGTGCTTTTAATATGGGTGTGGGAATAATTGTTGTAGTCAAAGAAGTTGTTGCTCAGAAGATAATTAGTGAGGTTGAGGGTTCATGGTTAGTTGGAGAAATAAGAAAAGCTGAAAGTCAGCAGAAATCTGTAGAAGGATTGCCTGAATAGTCGTCAAGGATTAATAATGCGTGCGATTTTAGCTGTATACGATAAAGATGGGATTCAAGAATTTGCACATAGTTTGTTTGCCTTGGGATATGAAATTATTGCGACAGGTGGAACGGCGAAATCAATAAGTGATGCGAGTATTCCTGTTACTGAGATAGCTGATCTTACTGGTAGTCCAGAAATGTTTGGAGGAAGGGTAAAGACACTCCATCCAACTGTCCACGGAGGAATATTATATCGACGCGGCCATCCAGGAGATGAAGATGAAGTTAGGAAATATTCAATTCCTACTATCAGTTTAGTCGTTTGTAACCTTTATCCATTTGTGGAGACTGCTACAAACAAAAAAAATTCTTTTTCAGAAGTCTTGGAGCAAATTGATATTGGTGGACCTACTTTAATACGTGCAGCTGCAAAAAATCATAGTGCAGTTTTGCCAATTGTTGATCCTAGTGACTATGAAAAAATTATCGAAATACTGCAAGATGTTGAAGGTGATATAGAAAAAATTAGTGAAGAATATAAACGTGATTTAGCCGCAAAGGCATTCCAACATGTTGCCCATTACGATAGTTTAGTAGCGGAATTTCTCCGAGTAGATGATCTTTTCCCAGAGCAGGTTACTTTCGCTGCCACAAAAATTGAAAAATTTAGGTATGCAGAAAATCCACATCAGGCAGGAACTTTTTATCGGCATGACTCTATTGATGTAAAAAGTGAAGGCATCGGTGCGTTTACTCAGTTGCATGGCAAGCAGATGTCGTATGTCAATTTTTTAGATGCCGATGCTGCATATAATTTAGTTTGTGATTTTGAAGAACCCGCTCTTGCAATCATAAAACATACCAATCCGGCTTGTTTTGCCTGTTCACCTGATAATGTGAAGCTTAATGAACTTTACGAACAAGCATTAAGTAGAGGTGATTCCCTTTCAGCATATGGAGGGATTTTAGCTACTAATCGTATTGTGGATATGGATTTTGCTGAGGCTTTACGTGAAGTACGAAGTCCTGATAGTGGTGCACGGATGTTTTATGAAATAGTTATTGCACCAGGTTATGATAAAGCAGCTCTAGAACATCTTCGTAAGAAATCAAAAGATTTACGTATTTTAGAAGCTCCAATTGGTAAGCCATTCAAAGATAGAGTTGAAATAAGATCAGTTAGAGGAGGATTTTTGGTACAAGAAAGTGATTTGGATCAACAAACCCATTTCCAAACAGTCTCTGTTCGCGTTCCATCTGATAAAGAATTAGCTGATTTACTTGTTGCCTGGAAAGTTTGTAAACATGTGAAATCAAATGCAGTGGCATTTGTAAAAGATCGTACTCTCATTGGGATGGGGGCTGGTCAGCCAAATCGTGTAGCAAGTGCTGAATTGGCCAAACAACAAGCAGCAGCTAATGCTGAAGGATCCGTAGCTGCAACCGATGCACTTATTCCATTTCCCGATACAATCGAAGTATGTGCCTCAGCAGGTTGTAAAGTTGTAGCTCATACGGGTGGTTCAATTCGAGATCACGAATCTATAGAGACTGCGAATGCATTAGATATTTCTCTTGTGGTTACAGGAATTAGGCATTTTCGTCATTAGAAATTAGGGCTGAGTTTTGATAAATAGCTTTGATTTGGTTATCCCTTGCTATAACGAAGCGCATATTTTGGAAAATACAATTAAACAAGTTGTTCCTTTTATGCAAGAGAATTTTAGTTTTCAGTGGAAAATTATTATTGCTGATAATTCCTCAACAGATGCGACTTTTAGGATTGCGCAAGAATTAGAACAAAAATATGGAGGTCAAGTTGTTGCGATGCATATTCCCATAAAGGGTAGAGGTCTAGCCTTAAAAAATGCTTGGCTAACCTCTGATGCTGAAGTATGTGGATACATGGATGTTGATCTATCTACAGACTTAACCGATCTGAGGAAATTAATTGAACCATTCAGCTTAGGCATTGCAGATATTACGTACGGGAGTAGATTGCACTCTCAATCAAAAACTTCTAGAGGCTGGAAAAGAGAATTAATATCTCGATCCTATGTTTTTATTTTAAATTTTTTTGCTCGGTTAAAAGTCAGTGATGCACAGTGTGGCTTTAAGGCTATACGGACTGAGATTGCGCGAGATATCTTGCCTTTAGTTGAAGATAATGGTTGGTTTTTTGATTCTGAATTATTGATCATAGCTCAACATAATTCGATGAAGATAATAGAAGTGCCTGTTACCTGGACAGATGATCCCGACAGTCGTGTTGATATTTTTAAGACAGCGATAATAGATTTAAAGGGAATTTGGAGAGTTTTAAGAGGCGGGATACCAAAAATATACGAATAAAATGATAGAATCCCCCATAGATAAATTAACAGATCCCTTGACCCTATTTGCTGGTATAGATAGTGTCGCCAAAGGCCTTTAATACGAGTAGCCATGTTGTGAAGTTTATGGCAGGCTGGTGTTAGGAGAGATTTTATGCTTGGTGAAGGTGAAGGATTAGAGTTGATTGCTGTTTTCGTTACTTTTATGGTTTCTTTGGGTATCATGGTAGTACTAGGAAAATGGTGGGAAGCTTAGTAGATAATTAGCTAATAGAAGATTAATAAAAAGATTGTAAGACTGGGGTAGAGATGGCAACTGGTGAACAACCTCGTGGACAAACTTTAGGCGACCGACTCTATGATTTTGCATTTAAGAATAGAGTCTGGAAATCTGTATTTAGATCCGGATATCCCAATACTCCCCGTAATCAAATGTTGGCTGTTGCAACAAATGTTTTTTTACATCTTCACCCTACACGTATACACAGGACTCACGTTAAAATCACCCATACATTTTGCCTAGGTGGACTGTCCTTCTTCTTGTTTTTGGGATTGACAATTACTGGTGTGCTTTTGATGTTTTACTATGTTCCTTCTATTGAACGTGCGTATGGGGATATTTTGCGATTAGAAACTGACGTACGTTTTGGCCAGTTGTTACGTAATTTGCATAGATGGATGGCGCACGGCATGGTACTGACAGTGCTGATGCATATGATGCGTGTTTTTTATACAGGAGCATACAAACCACCAAGGGAATTCAATTGGGTTGTCGGTGTGGTATTGCTTGTACTGACTTTGTTACTTTCCTTCACTGGGTACTTGTTACCATGGGATCAACTAGCACTATGGGCTATTACAGTTGGAACTAATATGGTCGGTTCGGCTCCGATTTTGGGTGAGCCCAATCGGTTCGTTCTCGTAGGTGGTTTTCAGGTAGGGCAAGCTGCTCTGATTCGATTCTATACTTTGCACGTGATTGGGTTACCTTTGATTGCTGCTATATTTATGGCAGTCCATTTTTGGAGAATTAGACGTGACGGTGGACTTGCAAGGCCTTTATAAAAATTAGATTTGAAGAGAGATTAGGCAGGATTATAGATGGCTGTTTCTGAGCAAGCTCAACCAGTTTCAGGAGCTGTTCGAGGTCGGCAACGCCGTGCTCGTGAAGAAGAGCTCTTGGTATGGCCTGATCTTGTTTTTATTGAATTTATAGCTGCAGTTCTGTTTACGATCACACTAGCGATATTGTCAGTTTTGGTTGACGCAGTATTGTTGGATCGAGCGAATCCTGCAATAACCCCTAACCCATCAAAAGCACCATGGTACTTCCTGAATTTGCAGGAATTACTTCTTCATATGCATCCTGCTCTAGCAGGAGTTATTGTACCTACGGTGGCCTTAATTGCATTGGGAGCGATTCCTTATTTTGACACTTCAAATGCTGGTCAAGGCGAATGGCTCAGTACTCCTCGTGCTTGGCCAAACTTAATTGTGGGATCTATTGTCGGGTTTGTTGGAACATTGCTTTTGATATTTTATGATGCATCAAGTCACGTGCGCTTGTATGAATGGGTAGCCAATCCAGGTAAAAGTAAATTTTTATCTAATGGAGAGCTAAATCCGTCTTTTAATGGTTGGCCTGATTCTTTGGCATTCTTAAAAAGCTTACGGTCGATTGAAACCGAACTTAATTGGCCTGATGCGTTAACGAGTATACCTGTAGGTGAGAAAATATTACGTACAGATCTGTTGGGTTTGCCAGCCATTCCTTTAGAAATTAATGTAGCGAAAGTAATAGTTGAGCAGATAATTCCAGTATCTACGATGATTGGTTTGCCTATTTTACTTTCAATTGTTGCTTGGAAAGTTGGGCTTGCTCAAACAAAACGCGATCATATGATTTTGCAATTTAGTGGTTTTATCGCAGTTTTTGTGATTCTTACTATTATTGGAACTTTTTTCCGAGGTGAAGGTTTGGAATTAGTACCGTATACCATTTACTCTCACGGTTAGTGTGAATTGGTAGGTGTCAAATTGCTATTGGAAGGGCGAATGGCATGACGAACGAAACTGAAACAACAGAAGTTGATTCTGTAGAGGAGTCTGTAAATCCGACTACCGTTTGGCGTGAAGCTGTTGCTGCACGTCGTACTGAGTTAACTGATCCAGAGACAGTTCCTGCCACACAGGCAGCGCCGATGGAACAAGATGTTTCAAGGCGTAATTTCATACGTGCTTCTTTTTGGAGTGGCCTGGGAGTTACTGTACTTGGTTCACTTGGGTTATTTTTAGATTTCTTTTGGCCTCGTAACGTTAAGGGTTTTGGTGGCCCTGTACCTGCAGGTAATGTCGCAGACTATCCCCGTGGCGGTAAACCAATTGCGAATCAAGAAGGTCAATTTTGGATAGCCAATCTTGACCCAAATGATGGTGCTGACAATGGGACAGATGGCGCATCAGGACTCATAGCATTATGGCGGAAATGTCCACATTTAGGTTGTACAGTTCCATGGAGTCCAAATGCTTCAGCAGACATATCTTCTGAGGTTGGTTGGTTTAAATGTCCGTGTCATGGGTCGACATATACTCGTTCGGGTATTCGTGTTTTTGGTCCAGCGCCACGCTCGATGGATACAATGAGAATTGATATAGATGATGCCGGTAATATTACAGTGCAGACAGGCGAAGTTACACCTGGTGGCCCTGATAATCCGGATAGAGCGGTAGATCATCCGCTTTTACCATCTTAAGGTCAATGTTTTATTGATGAATAGAAGGTTTGTAGTACTTGAAATGGTGAGTTAATGAACACTAGTAAGCAAGTAAATGTAATGATTGGTCTGATGTTTTTAGTGGCATTATTTTTTGCTGTTAATGTAATTAATGAGCCCAATCGTGCTGATACAGCACGACACCATCAAACAGAAACTTTTTCTAAACGTGGTGCCGAGATTTTTGTTAATAATTGTCGTAACTGTCACGGGCTCGAAGGTTTGGGACCAGAGGAAGGTGCGATTGCACCAAAGTTAAATACCCCTGCATTTTTAGTGTTGGCAGAGGATAATAAGTATGGTCTTCCAGCTACTTCTGATGGCGTTGCTCAAGGGATTCGTAGTTTTTTGACTACTACACTTGAATGTGGTCGAAAAGGTACAATTATGCCTACGTGGGGGGAAAAATATGGTGGTCCGCTTTCGGATCAACAGATTAGTTATCTTGTTACGCTTATGACTGAAGGTCGATTTGATTTGGTTGTTGAAAAAGGTCTTGACCATGATAGTCATCAAAACCCACCTGCGACACGAGAAGATATTTTGTCTGATGGCACAGGGCTTGCTCTAACGCAGAAAAATTGTGGACAGTACGATGCATTAACTGCACGTGAGTATCGAGAAAGAGATCCGTTTGCTGCTGTAGTGGATAAAAGCACTTCAGATTCTGATACTAGATCAGACTCAAGCTCAACTGTAGTAAGTGCTCCTGCATCAAATGAGGCTGCAGATGCTTTAGTTCAAGGGCTACCTGTGGGTGATTACTTTCTCACATTATGTGCTGCATGCCATGGACCTAATCGAGAAGGTCTTCTAGGACCCGCTTTGTTGCCAAGTACTCTGTTAGAACCAGACCAAATTTATATTGATACATTGCATAATGGTCGTGCAGGTACCGTTATGATGCCTTATGGTGGAGGTCCTGTACTGACAGATGATGAAGTTAAGTCGATTGTGACTTGGTTAAAAACTGTTGAACCATAGAGTTCATCCAATTTATATTGTCTATTTAGATTTTAGTATTTGGGAGGGAAGATGGCAGCTGTAACTGGAAAACGTTATAAGTGCACTGATTGTGGAGCTGAATTTATTGTTACGCGTGGTTCGGATGATGGAGATCTTCGTTGTGGCGACTCTCCACTTGAACAATTGTAGGTCGGGAGATAGTTATGTCCGTTGCTCTAGGTAAACGATATAAAGATGACGAAACAGGGATTGAGGTACTTTGCATTAAACCTGGTGAGTGCCAAATTAATGTTGATGGTCGAGACATGGAAGAGTTACAACCTAAGGTTCTTCCTTCTGCTGACTAATTGACCTATAAGGTCAGATATTTTACCCTCGTCGTTCTGTAAGTATTGAATTGATGATATGCGGAAGGTTTATTGTGGCTGAAGTAAAACTTAATGATTCAGAGTCATTGGATGCTGCTCTTAGAAGATTTAACAAACGTGTTCAATCTGAAGGCATTCTTACTGCTGCTCGGCGACATGAGTTCTATGAAAAACCTTCAGAGCGTAGAAAAAAGAAAGAGGCAGCTCGTCGCCGTAAGCTTCGAAAAGCAGTGATAAAGGCGACTAGGCGTCGGGATTATATTTAATCTTATTCTGAATATTTTTTCCAACAATTATGAGAAAATCTTCTAAGCTACAAAATTTGTGAGTGTGGCTATTGTTTCCTGATGGTCATTTATAGAATGGAGTGAGTATGAGTTCATTAGAAGAAACCTTAAGAAGTGATTTATTAGATGCGACTCGCTCTAGAGATGTCGTGCGGCGTGATACTCTTCGAATGGTTATTTCATCAATCGGCAATGCACGAATACAGTCGGGACAAGAACTTTCTGATGATGAAGTTGTTAAGGTCTTACAGAAAGAAGCAAAGCAACGACGGGAATCGATTGATGAATTTCAGAAAGGCAATCGAGATGATCTTGTACAAAAAGAGAAAGCAGAATTAGCAATTATTGAACTTTTTCTCCCTCAACAGTTGAGTGAAGAAGAAATTAAATCCTTTGCTGAACAAGCTATCACTAATGTAAATGCTGGAAGTCTAAGTGATTTAGGGCAAGTTATGCGTGAATTAATGCCGATGCTTGAAGGTCGTGCAGATGGTAAAGTTGCAAACCAGATAGTTCGCGAGCTACTTAATAGCTAAATTGAATAGGTTTTTAGGAATATTTTCAAGATGAATCAATACGTCACTCGTAACTTTATTCCGCAATTACGACAATCGTATTCTGATGCCGGAGTTATTTTCTTTTCTTTTTGTATTGCAATTGTGGTTTTCATATCCCTCTTTCCAGTTTTTCCAGGTGTAGGTTCTTTTGAAATTGGGATGGTAGTAGACAAAGATATAATGTCTCCAAAAACAATAAGTTATCCATCTGAAGTGATTACTGAGAAACTTCGCGATGAACGTGCATCTGAAGTCTCATCTCAATTAGTGCTAGATACTGATATTCGCGGCGATCAACTCTTGAAACTTGATACAGTCCTTACAGCTATAGGCAGCATTCGTACTGATGATCAGCTCTCTTCATCTGCAAAAGAAACGGCAATTCGTAATGTTTCTGGTGTAATTCTTTCTAATCGTGTCGCTGCATCCATTGTAGAAGTTAACGATAGCCAGTGGCGTGCTCTTCAAGATGAAAGTAAGAATATATTAGGTAGAATTTTAGCTGAAGCGATAGGTGAAGATGAAGTACCGGATGCAAGAAATGGTTTGTCTGGACTCTTATCACCATTGTTAACGGCAGATCACGTTTTAATTGTTAGAGAAGTCGTTGCGCCTCTAGTTGTTCCTACTTTAAAGATTGATGAAGAAAGAACTGAAACTCTTCGTAATGAAGTTAGAGCAAATACTCAAACTGTGTATCAAAACTTTGCACGTGGTGAGTTGATAGTGACAGCTGGCTCGATTTTGGCTATGGAAGATTTGGAGGCGATAGATCAACTAGATTTGATGCCGGTAGGAATAGATTATTCTAAGGTTATTGCTGTAACTCTCATTTCGATTTTCAATGGTTTGATTTTTGCTGGCTATTTGACTGTTTTTCGGCCATCAGGTGTTCAAAGTTTGCGCCAAATGTTTTTATTTGGTTTTCTTTATGTGTTGGCAATTGTTATAGCAAAGCTTGCATTGCCTTTCTTTGTGCCTGATGTTGATAGGCATTTTTTAATACATATTTTGCCTCTAGCAGCAGGACCAATTGCAATAGCTGTTTTACTGGATTTAGCGACAGCTATCATTGCTACTTTATTGATTACTGTAGTGGTAGTTTTTATACAAGTTTATCTTCCTGGATCTGAAATGTTAGGAGTTGCCAGTCCTTTACAAGTTGCACAGCTAGCTTCCGCAACTATAGTTAGTTCGTTAGCAGGAATTTTTATCGCCACACGTGCAGATAGGATTCAAAGATTCTTAACTGCAGGGTTTGCAGCATGCGGTGGCTCTCTTCTGGGGATACTGCCATTTTGGCTAATAGATCCTGATAAAGGTTATACAGATTTAATTTGGATTGCCGGCGCCACACTTCTAGGTGGTTTGCTAACTGCGTTATTAGTCGTCGGTGCATTTATTCTATTAAGTCGTCCATTTGGAATTATTACACGTGTTGAATTGATGGAGCTCGCTCAGTTGAGCAGGCCACTCTTAAGGCGATTACAAGACGAAGCCCCAGGAACTTTCCAACACTCTATTCTTGTAGGAAATTTGGCAGAAAGAGCTGCCGATCGGATAGGTGCTGACTCTTTACTAGCACGTGTGGGAGCTTATTATCACGATATCGGAAAGTTGGGATCTCCTAGCTTTTTTGCTGAAAATAATGCTAATGAAGAAAGTCCACACGAAGGGTTAGATCCACTTCAAAGTACACGTGTTATTTTGCAACATGTTACAGGAGGGGTGGAAACAGCTAGGCGTAATGGTCTTCCTGAAGTATTGATTCAGTTTATTGAACAGCATCATGGTACACGCTTGGTTGCTTATTTTTATAGGAGAGCTGTAGAGTTGAATTCCGATATAGATCAGTCACTATTTAGATATCCAGGACCAAAACCACAGTCGCGTGAAGTAGTGCTGGTTATGCTTGCTGACAGTTGTGAAGCAGCTACAAGAGCGAGTAGTGATCGCAGTTCTGCTAGAATTAGAGAAATCGTTACTGAAGCCTTTAGAGAACGTATTGATGAAAATGAATTTGAGGAGTCACCTATTTCGTTATCTGATCTGAGTATTGTGCGTGAAAGTTATATTAGTACTTTGGAGGCTGTCTATCATCCGCGTGTTGAATACCCAGAACCGTCAGTGCAAGAACTTGAAGCTAGAGGTAGAAATAACAAAAATTCAGAGTGAGCGAGTGACATGATGAAAGCAGCAGTAGTAGTTTTTCCCGGGACATGGAGTGATGGTGACTGTACTTGGGCTTTGCAGAATATTGGGATAGATGTAAGAAAGGTCTGGCATCGCGAATCATCCTTTGCTAAGGATGAGCTTGTAGTGCTCCCTGGTGGATTCTCGTATGGAGATTATCTGCGATGTGGTGCTATTGCTCAATTTTCACCTGTTATCGAAGGCGTCCGATCGCATGCTGCAAAGGGAGGTTTGGTGATTGGTATTTGCAATGGCTTCCAAATACTTTGTGAATCAGGGCTCTTACCAGGCGCCCTTGTACGCAATAAGTCGTTACAATTTCGATGTGAAGACACGTACTTAATCCCCGGTAGTAATTCTCCATTTACAAAGAATATAAAATCTAACCATGCTTTGCAGATACCGATATCCCATGGTGAAGGTAATTATTATGCTGACGAACAAACCTTGGATTTATTAGAAGAACAAGATCGTATTGCTTTCCAATATTCTAACTCTATAGGTGATGTTGACCAAAATTCGAACCCGAATGGATCATCTAGAAACATTGCTGGAATTGTAAATGATGGGGGTAATATTTTAGGAATGATGCCTCATCCCGAGAGGGCTTGTGAACAGTTACTTGGCAGTGACGATGGTAATCAAATTTGGCTATCGCTCTTAGAAGAATATTTATAGCAATGTGATATTAATTTATTACACAGGATAGTAGATTAGATGGATTTTGAAATACTCCAAAAAGTTGCAATGACTAAAGATGAATATGATCGTCTGGTAAGTATGCTTAATCGTGAACCTAATGAATTAGAAATAGGGATAGTGGGTGCACTTTGGTCTGAGCATTGTGGGTATAAGCATTCTAGGCCTTTATTTCATAATTTTCCGACTGAAGGTGAAAAAATATTGACAAAAACAGGTGAAGAGAATGCTGGTGCGATTGATCTTGGCGATGGGTGGTGTGCAGTGTTTAAAATGGAATCGCACAATCATCCTTCAGCTATTGAGCCATACCAAGGGGCTGCAACCGGTGTAGGTGGAATTTTACGTGATATTTTTGCGATGGGTATGAGGCCTGTTGCGTTACTAGATTCATTACGCTTTGGTCCACTGAGTGAACGAAATAATAGATACCTATTTAATGGTGTAGTCTCGGGAATCGGCGGATATGGAAATTGTGTGGGAGTTCCTACTGTCGGTGGTGAAGTTCAATTTGATAAAAGTTATTCAGGGAATCCATTAGTTAATGCAATGTGTGTAGGTATAGGTAGAGTAGAAAATTTGCTTTCTGCAAGTGCCTCTGGGCCAGGTAACCCCTTAGTGCTAGTTGGTGCAGATACTGGCCGTGACGGAATCCATGGAGCAACTTTTGCATCTGTTGAGTTGGATGAAAATGCTGAAGAAATGCGTCCTGCAGTTCAGGTTGGGAATCCTTTTTTAGAAAAACTTTTACTTGAAGCCTGTGTTGAATTGGCTGAAGAGCACAATGATTGGATAGTCGGACTACAAGATTTAGGTGCAGCTGGACTAACATCAAGTGCAATTGAGGCTGCCTCACGTGCTGGTACTGGAATTGACATAGACGTCACATTAGTTCCAAGGCGTGAAGAAAGAATGACACCATATGAGGTGATGCTTTCTGAATCTCAAGAACGTATGTTAGTCATTCCTAAAAGAGAACACTTAGATGATGTTGTTCGTTTATTTCGCCGATGGGAAATTCGTGCAGATGTAATTGGTTATGTAACAGATGATGAATATGTCACAATTCATGAGGGACAAGAGATAGTTGCACGAATGCCTGTCGCTATACCTACAGATCCTCCTATGTATTCTCCAGCCACTATGCGTCCTTTAGAGTTGGATGCTTTGCATAATCAAGATTTTAATATAATCCCTGATGTACAAAACCCGGAGATCGAATTACTAAATCTTCTAGGTAATTCAAATATTACAAGCAGGGGAATGATTTATAGGCAGTATGATCATCAGGTTTTGAATAATACTGTTGTCCTACCAGGTGGCGATGCCGCTGTTCTGAGGATAAAAGGTCTTAAACAAGGTATTGCTGTTACCACTGATTGTAATGCGCGTTTGGTATCCCTAGAACCTCGAGTAGGTTCTTCAATTGCAGTTGCTGAAGCAGCCCGTAACATAGTGGCAACCGGGGCACGTCCAGTTGCAGTTACTGATTGTTTGAATTTTGGCAATCCCGAAAAGCCTTCAGTCGCATATCAATTGGAACAAGCTGTATTGGGTATTTCTGATGCCTGTCGTAAATTAGGTACGCCTGTCGTTTCAGGTAATGCATCTCTATATAATGAGACACCAGTAGGTCAAATATTACCTACCCCTTCCATTGGTATGTTGGGGGTGAGTGATAGCTCTGCTGACTCACTTACTATTGCTCCTAAAGAGAACAACACTCTTATACTGGTGGGAGCTGATTTTATACAAAGTATTGACACATTATCAGGTTCAGAATATGTCACACAAAAACTAGGGTTTCCGGCAGGAAAGCCTTTCATCGACTTAGATTATGAAGTCAAAGTCCAAAAATTTGTTTTAGATGCACACAAAGCAAATTTACTTACTGCTGCACATGATTGTTCTGAAGGCGGTGTAGCTGTTGCTTTGGCAGAGATGGCACTAGCGTCATCCTTAGGTTTAGATGCAAAGCAGATTGATTGTGGTTCCAGGGTAGATGCTAGTTTGTTTGGTGAATCTCAATCTAGGTTTATAATTGCAACTGATTCACAAGAGTCACTTTCATTTTTGGAAAAAATGTTACAAGATTCGGATATATCATTTTCGGTCATAGGGCTTGTGCATGGTGAACGATTTCGATTAGGACCGATTGACTTATCGATTAGTGAGATGCGTGAAGAATACGAAGAAGGACTTTATAAACTATTAGGCTCTTAAATTATAATAAATTGGTTTGATTGAATTGGATTCTTGTGGTGAACTGAATGCAGTAGTAGGGATGCTTGACATATAGAACTTATGTTCTATACTAGATATCTCTAGTATTAGTGAGTAGTTGTTAGTTGTTTGTTGTTTGTGTAAGCGGGGAACGCACATCTACTCTGGCAAAGATTGAATCAGGCATTGTATATCAAAGTTGTCCACGTAAATTTGTGTAATAGTGGAAGATTTTTATAAATTTTTCATATTTACTGATAAGCTGTGGATCGCTTTCTTGATAACTCAATAGTTGGATCGTGTCTATTCACTAATAATAGTGTTAGTCCGGCTCCGACACGATGAAAGGTCATTTGACGTGAAAGTCGTGTTTTTGGAAACCGTTGAAGGTTCCGGTAGTATGGGTGAGGTGAAAACCGTTCGCCCAGGTTATGCTAGGAATTATTTGTTGCCTATGGGCCTTGCGGCTCCGGCAACTCCTGAAATTCTCGCACGTGCTGAAAAGCTACGTGAAATCGAGGAAGAAAGGCAACGAATTCAAGACGAGCATGCTAAAGAGCTTGTTGGCAAGCTCGAAGGCAAATTGCTTATCATTGAAGTTCGCGTTGGAGAGCAAGGGCGTTTGTATGGTTCCGTCACCAGTGCGGACATCGCCGAGAAGGCTGGGGAGATTCTTGGCGAAGAACTAGATAGACGTCGTGTATTGCTACCTGAGGTGATTAGGAGCGTTGGTATATATAAGGTGCCTGTCCGGTTATCACGCACTGTTTTGCCGGATTTGGAAGTAGTTGTGGTTGATGCTGAAGCACCGCAAGGCGTTGAGGCAGCAATTGAAGAACTTAGAAATCAGAATTCTGAATCTGAGTTTGATACTTCTGAAACATCTCATATAGCCGAAGTAAATACTGATGAGCAATCTGAAGTAGATCTAAACGCCGATGTTGCGTTGGAGTCGGACCAATCTCTAAGTGAAGGGTTACAGGTCGATACTCCTGAAGAGGAAGTCCCCAACTCGTAGTCAGTTTTAGTTATTTTTACTACGTTTTAGGTATTATGACTTGGACAGCCCTCTTTTTCTGTGAGGGAATGTTAAATGGTTTTAGATAATGTTCCTGCTCAAATTCCTCGAAATTCTCTAACTCCGCAATCTGGTCTTCCTCCACATGATATAAGTGCAGAAGAAGCAGTTATTGCCGCATTGCTATTGGATAATGATGCTTATGCAAGAATTGTACCGATTATTCAACCTAATGATTTTTTCCGTGAACATAATGGTTGGATTTATGAAGTATGTCTCCAACTAGCTGATCGTAATGAAACGATTACAATCCCAACCGTCGCACATGAATTACTACGTTTAGATAGACTCGAGTTAATAGGTGGTGAAACTTACCTACAAGAAATCGCTGGCAAATATTTTACGGCTATAGGTGTTGAATCGCATGCGCGCATAATTGCTCGTGATGCTTTATATCGTAGGCTTATGCAAACTGCTGGACAGATTGCACAACTTGCTAATGCCGGAGGAGCAGATGTCTCCCATGTAATTAGAGAATCTGAAGCCCTATTACTTAATCTTCGTTCTGCTGAAGCCTCAGGTGATTTTAGACGACTGCGAGAATTGCTAGATGATTTTCTGGAAGTTCCCTCCGATGAAGAAGAAATTGATGCTGTTATTAGATCTGGTTTTATGGATCTCGATGAGCTCTTAGGAGGTTTTAAAAGAGGTGATTTACTTGTTCTTGCTGCCCGAACTGGTGTAGGAAAAACTTCACTTATGTTAAATTTTGCAAGAAATGCCGCTGTGGGTAGTCATGGTACTGTTGCGATTTTCAGCTTAGAAATGAACGGGGAGCAGTTGGCAATGCGAATGTTGTCAGCTGAATCAGGTGTAAAAATGTCGAGGCTTAGGCTTGGGCGTCATGGTGAGGAAGAGGAATCTAGAGTAATGAATGCACATGGTCAATTATCTAGTGCACCTATATTCATTGATGATTCTGCGATGCTTTCTGTTTCTGAAATCCGAGCAAAATGTCGGCGTTTACAAGCAGAGTTTGGCTTAGATTTAGTAATTGTTGACTATCTGCAACTCCTTCAAAGTAGTGGTCGATCAGATACGCGTGCTAATGAAATTAGTCATATTTCACGATCTCTTAAAGAACTTGCACGAGAATTAAATGTTCCAGTTATGGCTGCTGCTCAATTGTCACGTGCTGTTGAAAGTCGTCAACCTCATATCCCTATGCTTTCTGATCTTCGAGAATCAGGAGCGATAGAACAAGATGCAGATATTGTGATGTTTATTTATAGAGAAGATGTTTATTTACAAGCTGAACAGTGGCAAGATAAGAACCCTACCACTCCAGGGTCACAACATCCCACAGGCTTAGCTCAAGTCATTATTGCTAAACATCGAAATGGTCCCACTGGGACTGTAACAATTCGTTTTGTACCTGAAACAGCTAGTTTTCAGGATTTGTTATTAAGATCGGATACGTCGAATTTAGAAAATGATCCTTTGGGGCCAGTCAATTGACAAGTGATACTAATGAACAATACATAAGATTTGAAGGCTTTCGTACTGGATCAAAGGCTGTAGCTATTCCCGTAGAATTTTTCAATGAGTTAATGCCGACTCTAAATAATGGGATTGAGATTCGAGTTGTTTTGCATGTAATTTATATGATTTTTCGCAAATCAGGACGTATACGTGCTGTTAGTTTTGAAGAGCTAATTAATGAAACATCTTTAAGGTCGGCATTATCAGAAGATACCTATCGCATTCAAATCAAAGAAGCACTTGATAGAGGCGTGCAAGTAGGTGCTTTGCTTGAATGTCATTTAGACGAAGGTGACTTTTTGTATTTTTTAAATAATGAAAGTGGAAGAAGACAATACCAACAAATACAAATGAGAGTCCTTTCATTTTCTAAAGAGTCACAAATTGGTACATCAATTAATTTGAATAAAACAACTCCAATTATTGTTTATGAACAGGAAATTGGAACTATAACTCCTGCGATTGCGGAAGCCATTAGGGAGGCGGAAGATACGTATTCAACCGAGTGGATTATTGAAGCATTAAATTTGGCGTCTACTAATAATGCGCGTTCTTGGAGGTACGTAGATGCAATTCTAAAACGTTGGAATAGGGAAGGACGAAATAATGAAACAAATTGGCGAAATAATGAATCAACCGATCCGTACAGCCATCTCTATAGGAGACGATAGTTCTACTAATAAATTTGATCAGATTGAAGACAAAGCTGTATGTACTATTTGCTCCGATGCTCGTTTTGTCAGGGTTACTAAAGATTTAACAGATCCGAAATTTGGGAAAGTGGAGCCATGTGTATGTTCACTGTATGAAGACGATCAAACACGTAAAAATAGACTTGAAAGATATTCACAACTAGGCCCATTGAAAAATAGATCTTTTGAAGAAATAGACAAAACAGGAAGATTGATTCAACCGAGCGATCAAAAGAGATATCGTGAAGCAGTAGAATTAATCGAACACTTCGCCGAATATCCTGTGGGCTGGTTGGTTATTACAGGTGCTCATGGTGTTGGAAAATCGCATCTTGCTGCAGCAATAGTAAACAAATTGATAGAAAATGGTGAACCTGGACTCTTTGTTAATGTTGCTGATTTTCTGGATGAATTGAGATCAACCTATGATGATGAAAATGAAACGCAGTATAATGATATTCTTGAAAAATATAAAGAAGCACCTTTGTTGGTCGTTGATGATCTTGGAAGTTATTCTTTTACGAATTGGGCAGAAGAAAAATTAATACAAATTATTAACCACCGTTTTAATGCTAAAACTGCAACTATTTTTACTTGTCGAGAAGTTACTATTGATACAGAATCCAGGATCATGACTAAATTATTAGACCCTGGCATATCTCAAGTAGTTAATTTAGGAATTGGAAGTGCTGCTTTATTAACAACAACTGGTGCGATGGAATTAGATGAAATTAAACAATTTCAATTTGATAATTTTGATCCAAAAGCCCGAGGCCTTAAAGGTGAGTATAGAAAAAATTTAGAAGGGGTATTACAACTTGCGAGGCATTGGGCAAAAAACCCCGAGGGTTGGTTGGTCTTTTTAGGTGGGAATGGATGTGGAAAAACACATTTGGCTGCTGCGATTACTGGCTCTAGAATTTCTCAAGGTGAAGATGTAGCCTTCGCCAATGTTCCAGATCTATTAGATGATTTTAGAGCAACTTTTAACAATTTTTCTCCAAATAATTTCGAAGCTAAATTTCGGAAAATGAAAGACGTATCACTTTTAGTTCTTGACGACATGGGTGCTCAAAATTCTAGTAGTTGGGCTGAGGAGAAATTGTACCAATTGGTCAATTATCGTCATCTAAAAAAATCACCAACAATCATTACAACGAACTGTAAGTTAGGTGATATACAACCTCGGATTGCTTCACGGTTGGCTGATATTCAGATCTCTACTGTTTACGAGATTACTGCTCCTGATTATAGAATAGGTGGTACTAAAATAATCTAAAATTACTACTCGGTAACAGGTTTTGGTGAGATTCCTTCTTGCCACATTGTTCCATTTTCCCCATATTCTTTTTTCCAAATTGGAACAGTTTCTTTTACTCGATCTACTGCAAAATTTGCTGCTTCGAATGCATCAGCTCGATGTGTTGCCGATATAGCAACTAAAAGAGAAATATCGCCTATCTCCAGCATTCCTATTCTATGGTGTATAGCTATTTTATGTACTTCTCTATTAGCGAATTGCGATAGAACTTCATTGCCGACTAATTCGAGTTGTTTTAGCGCCATCGTATTGTATGCTTCATATTCTAGGTGCAGTACTTTGCGTCCTTGATGTAAATTTCGAACGATACCTTCGAACACTACAATCGCACCACTTGATGGGGTTGCCACCATTTTTTTTACTGTGGAAGACTGTAAAGTTTGCTTTGTGACGAGAAAACTAGGATCTTCTCCTCCAGCTATCGGTGGAATCAATGCAACCGAATCGCCATCATGGAGTTCAATGTTATCATCAAGAACATAGTCTTCATTAATTGCAATTGCCACACCGGATAAATATGGGCGAAGTTTTTCATAATTTTGTTCTAGGTGCTTGCGGAGCTCAGCAACTGATATTGATTCTTGATCAAAATTTTCAATAATATCTGAACCTACAATGTCTTTTAACCCCGCAAAAAGTTGGATAGTTATTTTCACCATTTTCCCCTATTTCAATATGGTCAGTATATATGTTTAGAAAATCATGTGAAAAGATTAAGTAACACTTCTTAAAGGTCGTTGGAATAAAATTAATCCTATCGAGAATAAAATTGTTAAAAATCCTGCCGCTAAGTAAATAGTTTCTATTCCTAAATTCTGTGCTAATAAACCGGCGAATATTCCAATAATTTGCATTATGCCACTTGCCAACATTAATATTCCAACTGTTCGTCCCATCAGACGGTTAGGTACTTCGCGTTGAATGATATCTACACTAAGAGTTAATATTAATTGGTAAGAAAAACCAACGATTCCATTTAAAATGAATGCGAGTAAAACTATTCTCGTAATAGAAAATCCAAGTATGGATAAGCCCATTAATGTGCATGCGCCAAGGTACCAAAAGCCAAGATGCTGTAAATTATTTTTCCAACTAAGCCAGATAGAGGCAAAAACACCTCCAACACCCCAGAAAATTATCATTATTCCCCAATCTGATGCTTCTAACAGGAGGACATCATTAATCCATGCAGCTATTAATCCACCCATGACACTAAGTCCTAGTGAGGTTACAACCCAATTTGAGAGGATAGTCCAGCGAACAACTGGATTAACTTTTAAGGATATTAGACCTTGTTGAAGATTTTTCATTATTGAGTCACTAGATGCCTCTGGATCTGCCGCCGAAATTACAGACATTTTTCTGACAGCGATTAAGACTGCAATATGTGTAAGGCCTGCAATTAGATAAGTGGGTGCGAAACCGAAATAATCAATTGAAAAACCTGCCAAAGGTGCGGCTATGAGTAGTCCGATTGACATTGCTAATTGGTGTAATGTAATTGCTTGAGGCAAAAGACGTTCAGGTACAGTATCTCTGATCATTGCTGTCCGAGTAGGCATGTCTTGAGCATTAATTATCCCAAAAGTTGCAAAAAGGATCATCATTAAGGGAAGCCACAAACCATTTCCATTGTTGACAGTGGGTATTAAGAGTAATCCTCCTATAATTAGTACGCTAACTAGTCCTGCACAATGACTAATATATATAACTTTGGTTCTAGGGAATCGATCTGCGAAAGTACCTCCAAACAATGCGTATCCTAAAAATGCGATACCACGTAGTGCAGAAAGTATGCCCAATGCTAAGAGCCTCTGGTTTTCCGGCACGGTAATTGCTACGTACCATGATTGTGTTACGAAAATAATTGGCATTCGCATACTAGAAATAATTTGCATGACAATTAACAGTCGAAAGTCCTTGGAAGCAAGTGCAGAAAAGCGATTTGCAATTCTAGAATTTTTTAGAGTTATTGTTTGATTCATGTGAGTATCGTATCTTGCTTGCTCGTAGAAGGTACTATGTTAACAAGTTTTAGCGTATAGGTTTTTCTATTTTGGCCAAATTGGAAACAAAGGTAAAAAGCACTGCACTAATTGTAATGCTCGGTGGTTTTGCATTCGACAGTGTGGAAGGGGATTTGCGTAGATCTCTTGAAGCATCCGCTTGTGATCTTCTCAATCTGGCCTTGGATGCAGATTGTTTTGATTATATTGTATTAGGCACTGATAGATTAGTTGAACAATCTGTTCCTAAGGGTGTTGAAATAGCTCTTGATGATCCTAATGAAGAATTCCAATTCGGTAAACGTCTTCAAGAGTTGTTACTGCAATCGGGATGTGATCAATTTGTGTATATTGGTTCGGGATCTGCCCCATTAATTGGTATTGATAATCTGATTGACTTGAAGGAAAAACTTAATTCGGAGGAATTAACTTGTATAACGAATAATTATTTTTCTGCAGATTTGTTTGCCTTGAATTCGTCTAGTGTATTTTTTCAGTTAGCTCAAGCGCCAAAAACTGATAATGGAGTCCCACGTTCTCTAAAAGAAGAATTAAATATTCGCATAGTAGAATTACCACGAAATACTATTACACAATTTAATATTGACTCTCCACTGGATTTACTTGTATTAGATTGTGCTTCTGCAGGAGGGACGCTCCTAAAGGAATCAATTGCTAATTGGAATGTCAATTCCGATTTTCTGTCAGATGCAGCGAAGGTCTTAAGAGATTCTAGCAAGCAGATTTTTGTGAGTGGGAGAGTTAGTTCACGTACATGGCAATACCTTGAAAAGGAAACTGCATGTAGGGTTCGCGTATTGTCTGAGGAAAGAGGAATGGGCGCTGCAGGTCACCTTGGTGCATTAAGGGCTAGATCATTGCTAGGTCAAGTCATAGAAAATGTTGGTCCGAGTCAGTGTTTTCGGGAGTGGATTCCGATGTTATGTGATGCGGCATTTATAGATATTAGACCAGTGTTAGAGCATCTAAAATGGGAAACATCTGCAGAAGATAGATTTAATGCAGATTTACTTAGATATCATGAAATTAAACATTCAGGTTTGAAAAATCTAGTTCAAGCAGCAAGCAATTCACCAGTACCAGTAATCATTGGAGGACATTCTCTTGTTTCTGGTGATTTGATGTTACTAAATGATTGGGTCTGGAGTATTCAAGAGTAGAATGGTACAAATGAGCAATATGAATAAAAAATTACATGATATCGATCCAATGACTTTCGACATTATTTCTCGTGAGAATATTCGTCAAAATAATGTATTGGAAATGATTCCTTCTGAGAATTATGCCAGTACTGCTGTCATCGAAGCAGTTGGAAGTATATTGACCAACAAATATTCTGAAGGCTACCCTGGGGCTCGATATTATCAAGGCAATAACATTGTTGATGAAGCAGAAAATTTGGCTTGCGATCGTGCAAGAGAAATTTTCAATTTTGCTCACGCTAATGTTCAACCTCATTCTGGCACTCAGGCAAATATGGCTGTTTATTTAGGCTTACTAAAACCCGGCGATACAGTTATGGGTATGCAATTAGATGCAGGTGGACATCTCACACATGGCCACCCGGTAAATGCGAGCGGGAAATTATACAATTTTGTGAGTTATGGTGTGGATCGTGAAACTGAAATAATTGATTACGATGCTATGCTTGATATAGCAAAATTACATCGTCCGAAGCTTCTAGTTGTTGGTGCTACCGCTTACCCGCGCCAAATTAATTTTGAGCGTGCTAGAGAAATTGCAGATGAAATAGATGCGATATTAATGGCTGATATGGCACATATTTCCGGATTAATTGCAGGTGGAGCACATCCTAGCCCCTCTGGATTTGCACATGTTGTCACTTCCTCAACGCATAAGACTCTCAGAGGACCTCGAGGAGGAATGATACTCTGCGATCATGATTATGCCAGAAAGGTGGATAGAGGAGTTTTCCCTGGATCGCAAGGTGGGCCAATGATGAATATCATTGCAGGTAAGGCAGTTATGTTAGCTGAGGCTAGTACGCAAGAATTTAAGTCATATGTACATGATACTGTTGCTAACGCAAATACTTTAGCTAATACACTTGAGGCAGGTGGTCTACGATTAGTTTCTGGCGGCACAGAGACTCATCTAGTTTTAGTAGATGTTACTCCGATGGGTTTGACAGGGAAGATTGCAGCTGAAGCTTTGGAGGTTGCGGGTATTGTTACGAATTATAATACTATTCCTTTTGATCCTAATCCTCCTACCGTAGGATCGGGAGTTCGAATGGGAACTCCAGCTATAACAAGCCGTGGTATGGGTCGTGATGAGATGAAAAAGATTGGCGAATTGATTTTGCGTGTATTTGAGAATTACGATGACTCTAAAATATTAGGCTCAATACGTGTTGAGATCGAAAAGTTATGCTCTGAGTTTGCAGCACCTGGTGTTGAGAGATAATAAGATTGATTTGAAATGTTGCTCTACACAATTCAGCTGCTAGAATCAATTACTCAATAGTTGTACTTGAAAGTTCTAAGTACGCTGTTGCTGATCAGAATATCTGCAATTTTATTGGAATGATATTTTCAATGACCAAGGTCAGCGAGGTACCTAATGAATGATTATGAATTAATGTATGTTTTGCATCCACGTCTTTCTGAGCAAGAGATTGATGCTTTTGTTGATAATGTTTCCAGTATTATTAATAATTTCGGTGAAGTAATAACTGTCGATAGTTGGGGCAGGCGACGACTTGCGTACCCGATTGGACAAAATCTAGAAGGATTTTATGTATTAACTACTTTTAATGCTCAGCCCGAAGTCGGTCATGAACTTGAATCTCAACTGAATCTTTCTGAGGATGTGTTGCGACATTTACTGATAAAAGGGATCATTCCTTATGAAGGTGTTGTAAAAGATCATCAGGGAATGCAAGATGATGAAAGTACAGAATTTGATGACGAAAGTAATCAGGAAGAGAATTCTGATGAAGTCATTGAGGATAGTGATTCAGACTCTGAAGAAGGATCTGAAGTCATTGAGGATAGTGATTCAGACTCTGAAGAAGGATCTGAAGTCATTGAGGATAGTGATTCAGACTCTGAAGAAGGATCTGAAGTCATTGAGGATAGTGATTCAGACTCTGAAG
>JAKUNM010000021.1 GCA_022451865.1 Dehalococcoidia bacterium | reverse complement strand
CGATTGAATGTTGTTGCAGATCGTATTTTTATTTGTCCAGCAGAATTGTCTTTAGAAAAGAGGGAACAATTAGAGCAATTAAGTATGAAAAGTAATAGGGAGGGAGATCGCCTTATTATGAAGGCAGAACGTTCTGGGATAAGCGATGATACTATTAAGCTAAAAGCTGTCAAAATTTCTGATGAAGTTCTAATAGAACAATCTAATGGAAATATGAATCAAAGAAAATTACGGATTATTGTAGAGGAAACAACTGATGAAAATGCTGATGTTCGTCGATTAAGAAAGATATGTAAGATTTTGGATCCTTACAGCGGTGATCTTCCGGTGGAGCTTGTAATCCAACGCCGCGATGAAACAAAGGTGAAATTTACTCGTGGGACAGTGGATGACAGGTCACTAGAAACGATTGTTGCACAGATTCGTATGCTGTTAGGTGTACTGGGTGTTGTGGAGGAATTTACAGGCATGGAATCTGGATCGTTGAATAGTGGATTGGCAGCTGCAAGTGGTTAGATACTTGCCTGAGTGCTATAACAATGAAAAAGGGTCATAGTTGTGAAAGCTGGACTCTATGAGAGAAAAAATATTCGATCGAACTGAGCTTGATGATTCCATGAATGATCTCAAGATCGTTCGTGAAGGTTTTAGTAGTGTAATTTTTGGGCAAAGCCAACTCATAGAACGAGTACTTATTACACTGTTGACTAATAATCACTGTTTAATTGAAGGTGTTCCAGGTCTTGCTAAAACACTGACAGTACAGACACTAGCTAGTATTTTTCAATTAGAATTTACGCGCGTACAATTTACCCCAGATTTATTACCAGCTGATATAACAGGGACTATGATGTATGACCCTGGTCAAGGTTTATTTAATCCTTACTTCGGTCCAGTTTTTACAAATATACTTTTAGCTGATGAAATTAATCGTGCACCCGCTAAAGTGCACTCGGCTTTATTGGAGGCAATGCAAGAACAGCAAGTCTCTATGGGTGGTCAAAGCTATGTGTTGCCAAAACCATTTATGGTTCTTGCAACACAAAATCCAATTGAATATGAAGCGACATATGCATTACCTGAAGCTCAATTAGATAGATTTATGCTCAAAATTGTTATTGACTACCCTACACAAATAGAAGGTAGGGAAATTTTAGATGCTTCATTAAACAATGACGCTCAGACAGTTAAAGAAAAAATCAATATTAATTCTCTAAACAAGCTGTGCAGCATGGTACGGAAAATAATTATTGATGAATCAATTCGAGATTATATATTGCGTATTATGCATGCGTCACGTGAGCCTTCAGAGTATGGCTTAGCGAGTATAGCACCGATGATTGATTACGGAGCTTCCCCCCGTGCGGCTACTTTCCTGGCAAGGGGGGCACAGGCCTTGGCCTTCCTAAATGGGAGAGAGTATGTAACACCAGATGATATTAAGTCGTTATGCCCTGATGTTTTGCGACATCGATTAGTTACTAGTTATGAGGCAGATGCGTCACAAGTTACAGTCGAAGAATTGATTGGAACACTGCTAGAACATGTGAATATATCCTGAATATGAGTGTCAAATGTTAAATTGGCAAAAAGATCATGTACGAACTTTTTTGGATGGTATCAGCGAGGATGTTGAATTGTCGCTACGTCGCCAAGTGAAACGATTAGAATTGCGCTCTCGTAATTTCGTGTCATCAACTTTACGTGGAGACTATCGGGCAAGTTTTCACGGCAGTGGTGTCGAGTTTGCAGAATCAAGAGAATATGTCTCTGGTGATGATACTAGATTTATTGATTGGAATGTTACTGCAAGAATGGGTAATACGTGGATTAAGCGATATGTGGAAGAAAGAGATCTGACAATTATTTTCGCAGTCGATACTTCGGCTTCTCAATTGGTTGCCGGGAGACAAAATGGCCGGATTGGTGCCTCAGCAGAATTGGTTGCCTTGATAAGTTTTCTAGCAGTTGAGAACCATGACCGAGTAGGTTTGATGTTATTTGACAAAGAGATTAATGAGTTTATCAAGCCCCAGCATGGTGAAAAACATGCACGTAGATTAGTAAGATCTGTGCTCAATCAGAAATGCTTTGCTCTAGAAACTTCTATTACAAAAGCATGTAATCGCCTAACAAATGTACTTAGAAAAAAGGCAATAATTTTTTTGCTGTCAGATTTTACTAATTTAGAAGATCTTGAAAGTTTGCATAGAATGGCCAAGCGTCATGATGTAATAGCGTTGGTCCTTACCGATCCTGTTGATTTAGAATTACCAAAGGTAGGGCTTGTAGAGATTCAATCTATAGAAGATGGCTATTCAACTGTCATCGATACGACGGATCCTGCGGTTCAAGAAGTCTATCGATTACGCTCTAAAAATTTTTCACAGTCGCGGAGTCAGATATTTGCGTTAGCAAATGTGGGTGAAGTTAAAATTGATGTAACACAAAATTTGTTAAATCCTTTAAGCAATTTTTTCAAACTGCGATCGGTGAGGTGATGAAAAAACCACATAGTTGGTTGATACTCGTAGCTACAGTTATTTGTAGTGTTAGTTTCAGTAGTTTGTACTCACAAGAATATCCAGTTTATGAAGCTCGTATTAGCGTAATGCCTAATAACGTGACAGTAGGCGATCTAATAGAGATTAATATAGAAATTTCACATAAAAAAAATATTATTTTTACTATAACCGAACCAATTTTACCTTCAGGCATGGATTTAACAATAAGTGAAGATCAAGTTAGTATTTTTGAGAGAAACAACACAGATCTAATCTCTAGTAGGACTTTTAAAATTGCCTCATATACGCTTGCTCTTCAGGAGCGAGGATATATTGATTTATTATGGGTAGACTCAAAATTAATGACAGGTGAAGTTAGAATAGAACTTCCTCAAATTGATATATCCCCGACAAGAACTGAAGATGATTGGTCTTTGCGTCCATTTTTACCTCTTTTTGATGAAGAAGATCTTTATAGTTTTAATTACCAACAATCACTAATGATTTGTGGGTTTGCTTTCCTGATCATCTACCTGTTCATTAGTATTTGGAAACGTACCAAACGTGAGAGTAATATTCCAAAGCAATACGATGAAGATATCGCAAAAAATCACTTAGGTTTATTACGGGGAATGAGTTTTGATTCCTTACAAAAGTATAGAGATTTTTACCAATCAATAGATGGGATTATTAGGCAGTACATTAGATTGCGATATGGGATACAGGCCTCTTCTTTAACTGTAAAAGAATTGATAGTACAGGCAGAGTTTTTTCAAGTTGATAATTGGCAACTTCGCTTAATTAGAGATTTACTTAATCGCTGTGATGAAGTCATTTATGGGAATATTCTTCCTGATCCAATTTTGGCCGACCGTGATCTTACTATTGCATTCGAGATTATAGAGTTAAATCGTGAAAGTATCTTGGATGAAATAACGATTAGGGATACAAAACATGAGATTTGAGAATATTGAATTTTTATGGCTTATTCCAATCGCATTTCTTTGTGCACTGTTTATTAGTTTGATTGCTGCACCTCGTCATAATTTGTGGATATCAAATGTAGAGCTAATTCGAGAAAATTTTAAATCGAATTGGAGAGTACGTTTAAGATGGCTACCATCTTTTTTACGCGTGACAGTAGTTTTACTGTTGATTGTTGCTCTAGCTCGACCGCAATTTGGATTGAAGCGAATAGAGATTCCGTCTGAAGGGATAGATATGGTAGTAGCACTAGACGTTTCGAGCTCAATGGATCTGGTTGTGGATAATAGAAAAGGCGAGTCACGTTTGGATCAAAGTAAGGATGTTGTAATAGATTTTGTACAAAATTTGGCTGGCAATCGTATCGGATTAGTTATTTTTCAGTCACGAAGTCTAATTTTGTCACCGTTGACTTATGATCATAACGCCCTTCAAAGACAGATCGAGGCAATAGAAACTGGGATGATTGATGATGGAACTGCCATAGGATTAGGTGTAATGGAATCGTTGTCATTACTTAAGAATTCGCCTGCAAAAAGTCGTGCGATTATCTTACTTACTGACGGTCAAAATAACGTAGATGTCGTACTGCCAATACAGGCTTCACGTGTTGCTGAAACTTTGGGAATCAAAATTTACACAATTGGATTTGTTGGTCAAGATTCCGTGAGTGGAATGCAAATAGATAAACAAATGTTGCGGTTAGTTGCCGAAAGGACGGGTGGATTTTTTTATAATGCGACGACAGTTAATGAATTAACGAATGCGTATCAAGATATTTCTAAATTAGAAAAATCAAACTTGTCAGACATTACTTATTCTGTAGAAATGGATATTATGCAGCATCTTATTTGGTGTGCATTTGCATTATTGATATTCGAATTCATATCCAAAAAGTTTTTACTGAAGGTATATCCATGAATTTTGATACTCCGTTAATCTTAGGAGCTCTGATTCTACTGTTACCAGCTTATCTCTGGAGTAATTATTTGCTCAGAGAGCGTAGACAATATTCTCATATAGATGGTCAGAATCAGTTAATACGTTCAAGATCTATTGGTAAAGTGCATTCGGTTAAGAATCTTATCTTAATTTCATGCCTAGTTCTTTTAATTATTGCACTAGCGGCACCAAGTTGGGGAAGTACGGAGCGCCCGTATAAAAAGCAAGGTGTAGATATTGTGTTTGCACTTGATATATCTAGATCGATGACTGCTACTGATGTTATTCCGTCAAGATTAGAAAAGAGTACTTTTGAAGTTCAAAAACTATTACAACATTTGGAAGGTGACCGAGTTGGATTGGTGCTTTTTGCGGGCAATGCCATTGAACGTGCACCCTTAACTTTCGATATTGAGGCTCTTTCGCAATTAATTGATCAAGCTCAATGGGAATTTTCATTATTAAAACCCGGTACTGATTTAGATGATGCTGTTTCAAAAAGCCTAGCGCTATTGAATGTAGAAGATTCAGCACAGACACAATCGATAGTAATTATTTCCGATGGGGAAGATATAAAAGGTGTCAATACTGAATCAATCCAACAAGCCAAAATTGCTGATGTAATTATACATACGGTAGCAGTTGGCACTGAATCAGGTGGTTTGATTCCGAATGATCTTTCAGGAGTAGGTGTCACAAGAGTTGATGTTGAAAAGCTCAAAAATATCGCCGAAGCCACTGGGGGTATTTTTTTTCAACTGCAAGATATTGAATCAATTACCTATGAATTACATAAAGGTGAGATTACTGAATTTAAGAATATCAGTTATGCAACTCCAAATGAGATCGTTCACTGGTTTTTGTACGTAGTTATATTTTTATTAATTATTGATCTGGGATTGAATCATCGATTATTTTCTCGTAAAAATTTATTTTCAGGCATAATAACCGTTTTGGTGGTTAGTATTCTTAGTGGAGTCGGGTGTAGTGATTCAAAGTGGTCAAGCAGTGTAAAGGCAGGCGATCAACAGTACCGAGAAGGAAACTTTGAGTTAGCCCTTTCTCATTATCTCAATGCTCGAGAAATAGATAGTGATGATCCATTATTAGCGTACCACTTGTCCAATGTATTGCATTACTTAGGAAGAGATGATGAAGCGTCTGTTGTTGCAGAACAGGCTCTATTGAAAACAGATGATGTAAATCTGGAACACTTAATTCACTATGCAATGGGCACTTATGCATTTGAAAGAGGAATGTTCGAAAGTGCTCGTGATCACTATATCCGATCGCTACAATTACAGCCAACACATAATTATTCAAAGCAAAATTTGGAATTAGTATTAAATTTGATTAGAACAAGAGAAATTTTACAACAAGAGTTGAACCAGCCTGTCGGATTGGAGAAAGGATTACAGCAAAATGAGATCAATAACAACGAAAATCAATTAAATAATGCGCAATCGATCGAAACTACGAATAACGTTGAAAGTAATAACATTGGTGGATTAAACGCAAATGATAAGACGCAAGAATCATTTGAAAATAATCAAATTGAAACAGAAAACCTTATATCTAAAATTGAAGAAATAGTTCAAGGAGAATTTATGAATGATTCAAGTGTTTTAACTAGATTAGAAGCTAATGATCTCATTTTTTTAATACAAAGATGGAATGAACTTCAAAACGAAGAGGAAATTTCCCAAGAATTATTTAGTATTAATGAAAGGTAATAAGTTACGAAGCTTGAGTACTGGCATTGTAAGAATTCGGTGTATCAGAATTTTTTTAATTTCTTTATAGCTGGCAGTTAAAGTTGTTTCATTAAATTTATAAATTGTACTTGGATTCCCGAAACGTATCTCATTATAGTCATTTGCTAGCACCCTAAGATGATATGCATTGCCTATACTTTTTGAAATTAGCTCTGACCATTCTGAAGGGGTTTGGGTTGTAATAATTGGGAGTCCCGCCCATTTGGCTAAGTGTTGTATTTTTGCCCAATAACGTTGGTTGCTTGGTATTTTTCGAAATAAATATATCCATATTCCCCAAATAATGAAGGTTATTGTAATTAAAGTGAATCCGGCAATAGCACATAAGATTAAGATCTGAAGTATGTTTCTTACTGAAAGAATATTGTTTTCTGTAGGATCAATGAGATTAGAATCTCCAAATGGATTTGAATTATTTAATTCATCCAGGAGCTCATCATCATCATCATCTTCGAAAGGAAGTATATCTGTACTAAGTGCTAAACTATCAGGAGACCAGTTGGGTTGATTAGTGCGTAGAATAAGAGGCCGATTAGGTGTTGGGTTAAATTCGATCCATCCAAGCCCTGGAAAATAAACTTCAGGCCATGACCAGCTATTCACCTCACTGATCTTATAAGACTTGGATGAAGTATCAAACGAATTTGAGTCAATAGTAAATCCAGTAGCTATTCGTGAAGGAATTCCTATTGTGCGGAGCAATATTGCCATTGAAGAGGCGTGATGATCAAAGTAACCACGCCTTTCTGTAAAAAGAAAATTTTCGATTACATCTGCGCGCGCTGGAGGCCTGTTGATATCAAGTGTATATGGATAATTACGCCTTAGGTAGTCCTCGATTTTACGAGTTGAGATGTAGGGATGCTCGGTAGTATTAGTAATTTCTTCGGCTAGGACTTTAACCTTCATGGGTAGATTGGAGGGTAATTGCAGGTAATGTGTTTTTATCTGTGATGGATAATCGAGTGAAGTGCTAAGTATGGACTGAATTGGTGCAATTGAAATTGCACCAACGGTAGTATAGGTCATTGCAGGTTTTAATCGATCTTTCGGCGTTACTCCAACGATATCATTGGATTGAACATTTATTATGTTTTTTGTTTTGATGTCCGCAGCGAGAGGCTCTCCATGAAAAAGGAGTCTTCGATTAGGTATTGAGTTTAGTACAGTAACAGTCAAAGATCGTGGTTCACGCAATTGTGATTGAGTTAGAGGTGTTCCAAATAAGGCAGCATCTAAAGTAGTGCCGTCTGAATCAACTAGGATTGTATCTGAAAGACGCCAACCAAAACCCGTATATTCATCATAGACAGCGGCTTTAAAATTACCAGGCGATATAGTTTCAATTTCCATTAATTCTGTATTGCTGAGACTGATAGATGCTTGCAGTGGCATTGTTTCACCAAAACTGTGAACTGGTAGGTCGCGTTTGGATGAAATACCTGCGAAGATTCGATTGGACCACTCGAATCTTTCTTGGAGTGGTGAAGTTAGATTTTCAAAGTAGGTATCTACGGGTTTCCAATTATTGAATGTTGGTGTTAACCAAGCAAACGTTACTAGTGTAAATGAAGTTACTATTCCTAAAAAAATGATCTGTATCGATATGTGTTCTGGCCAAGGTCGATGTTCAACATGCCATTTTTCTAGCGAACGACTAAAATTGATTTGTATAATTAGTAGAATGGCTATAAACAAAAAAATCATTAGTTCAAAATTTTTTGAATATGAAAGGTAGGAAATATTAGTTAGTAAGATAAATCCAGATGGTAGTAATGCTAGCCAAGGATTTTTCCATCGAATTGTCGATAGAACTGCATAGAAAGAGACCAAGCTGACTGTGAGGATTAGAATGATCACAAATGGTAAAGGATCATTAGAAATCCCTCCAGTTATGAGAGCAGAATACCAATCATAGATTCTAAAAAAGAATTCATTCAGATGTGAATAAGGTCGATTCGTTGTCGTAGGATCAGTTATTTTTAGGTTCCAGACAATCGTACTTAAGGACAGAACAATTGTTGTAATTGCTCCTATATGGAGGCTTCTAGTGTAGTGTTTGACTTGAAAAATGACTGTAATCAAACCCGCAGAGAAACCAATCAAAGCTGACATATAAATCGAGGGCATTTCATCAACCCAATTGGCATTTTCTAGAGAACGAGTCATTGCCAGTAGTGCTATTAATAGAAGAAATATACTGAACCAGGAAATACCACGCCGAAACTGTTCTAACAATGAATTTGGTTGTCTATAACGATCATGATCGCTTGGACGGTATAGTTTTTCTAGTCCCGAATTAATCATCATTAATCACCGCTGGTTAACTTAAATTTGCGGGGTATTTTTCTTGAAAGTTCGTTAGTGAGATCTGTACCAGCTGCTATGTTGTAGTAAGGTATTCCATTTTGTTCTAATGATTTGTGTACATTATCGGAGCTTATAGAGCTACCAAAACTGTCTCCACTTAGCGTAATTGCTGTTATTTGGACACCTCGGTTATTGAGACTGCGAAGCTCTGTGATCCATTGAGTAGTGGTGGAAGGGGTAATAGCGATTACTGTCGAGTGTCGACCAAATTTTGGGGATTGATCTAAAATTAAATTTTCCATTGTGACAGTTCCCATGGCTTTTGCAAGTGCCAGTGATTCAAGGATACGCGTGAAATGTGAGTTTCCTTTTTCAGGTTTGTCTATCTTCATAGCCGAGTCAAAGAAAGCTAGGCCAACAGATCTATTAGATTGTATAAAATAGCGAGCTAGTCCAGCACAGATCTGTGCAGATACTTCTTCAGTAGAATTTACATTGACTCCAACATGATGTGTTTTGTCTAAGTCTAGGAGTAGCCATATTTCAGAAGAAGGGTCTATTTCGAATTCTTTGACTATGGTACGACCCTTTCTAGCGGTACTGGGCCAATGAATTCTGTTGAAGGCATCACCAGATACGTAATCTCTTAATCCAAAGATATTTGGCGTGATATTGTGACTACGTTTGCGGAAATGCCCTTCACCCGGGAGATTTGAAGAAGGTGTATTGAAATATGTTATTTCAGGAGTGTAAGGATAGATAAGTAATGATGATTCACTCCCAAAGGTTTTGGAAAACTTAAAAAAGCCAAAAGGATCAGTAGCTGTAACAGTGAGTGGTCCGAGTGTATATAAACCACGAAGGAGTGCCTTTGTATTATAAGACCAGACAGTCGTCCCACGAGAGGAAAGAGTAATTGCTCGTTTCGATGTATGTGATGGAATAGTTGATTGGTCAGATAGTTCGAGCCAAATTTTTGGGATGATCGAGCTTGATCGAAGTGTAATACGCCCTCTTATTGATTGTCCCTGTGTTGCTCTTTGGGTTTCTCTAATAATTTCTACTTCGAGTCTGTTGATCATCGATCTCGTCCATAAATAGAGTAATGGTATCGCAATGATAATTATGTAAAAAAGCCTAAATAGCAGCCAAAATCCTGTGGATAGGCCCAATAGTAAGCAAAAAATGGCCAATACTAGAGCGATGGTTGGGCTAGGGAATTTTAGGCAAGTCCGTTTTAGATTAGAGATAAGTCTTATAATCATTGCATTTGCTAATTACTACCACGGGCACGATCCCCTGGTACCCTTACTCGTCCAATTATTTCATCAATAATTTGTGCGTTGTCGATACCTCGTATGTGCGCACTGGGGTCGACAATTATTCGATGTCCTAAAGTAGGGTAAGCTAAAATTTTTACGTCGTCAGGCTGGACAAAATCACGCCCATCAAGCATGGCATACGCTTGAGTCGATCGCATCAAAGCCAATGATCCTCTTGGTGATGAACCGAGGTAGATATTTTCATGTGAACGAGTAGCATTTACTAAATCAACAATATACTGCTTTACTAGAGGATCGATATAGATATTCTTAACGATTTCTTGCAATTGTCTGATCTCTTCTGGAGATGTAATGGGTGCGAGACTCTCAATTGGATGTTTTGATTGCTGAGAATCCATGATATTAATTTCTTGTGCCGGGGTAGGATATCCAAGATTGATATGGATTAAAAACCGATCTAATTGTGCTTCTGGTAAAGGAAAAGTGCCTTCATATTCGATAGGATTCTGAGTTGCAATTACCATAAATGGATTAGGAAGATAATGAGTATTGCCATCCACAGTAATTTGATTTTCTTCCATAGCTTCAAGCAGTGCAGATTGTGTCTTGGGAGTAGCTCTATTAACTTCATCGGCTAGTACGATTTCAGATACAATTGGTCCTGCGTGGAATTCAAAATCACCTGTTTGTTGTTTATAAATTGTCACCCCAGTGACATCTGAAGGTAGTAGATCTGGTGTGAATTGGATACGTGAGAATCGACATCCTGTAGATTTTGCTATCGATCTTGCAAGGATCGTTTTCCCAACTCCAGGCACATCTTCAATAAGTAAGTGTCCATTGCAAAGCAATGCAATTGTGGAGAGTTTAATTTCATGTTCTTTCCCAAGAATTACATTTGCAATGTTGTCTATAATTTTCTGGGTCATTAATTGTGGATTGTTCAATTGCACCTCACAGTTCTCTTATACATTTTACCAAGACTTAGCAATTTAAAGTGATTCTAAGGATAAGTCTGATATTCAAATTTTGATTGCGATGATACATGTCCAATCATCATGATCTAGTGTGTCAATTATTTTAAAGTTATGTTGCTCAAGTTGGGCATTGATTTCAGGTAGAGAATCTTTAATGAATCCACTCAAAATGGCTAACCCTTCATTTTTCAAGGCGCTCTTTATTAGTGATACCAATTTGAGAATTGTATTTGTTGAAATATTGGCGATAGCAATATCTGCCAATTCTGATTGTTCAGGGAATTGTTCCGGCCAGTTGTGCCCTAATGTGCCATGAGCAGCTTGTATTTTTGAGTTTGTATGATTCATTTTTGAATTTTCTAATGTAATTTGGATGGCATTTTTATCAATATCTAGTGCGAATGCTTTTTCTGCACCAAGCAGTATTGCTCCAATGCTTAATATGCCAGAGCCACATCCAATATCTATGACAGTGTTATATTTTTGAACATATCGTTCTAATGCAATTAGACAGAGTTGACTAGTTGGGTGTTGTCCTGTTCCAAATGCAGCTCCTGGGTCAAGAGTGATTTTTGTTTCTGAATTATTTGGTTGATATTCAATCCACGAGGGACATACGACAATGTGTTCTCCTATAAATTCAATTTTATAATATTTTTTCCATTCATTAGACCAATCATCGTTTTGAATTACACGATAGCTAATACGAGGAATCTTAGCTGTTAGAGGCAATGCGTTTAACCTTTTCCTAAAATTTACACGTTCTGCTGTTGTATAAGGTTTTTCGATATAAGCACGAATAGTGGAAAGTTCATTTAAGTAAGTAAATCCAAAATCGAGATCATCAAGAATCTGAATTGCTGGTTCAATAGTGACTCCATTGGTGCTAATGTTTGCAAGGAATTCACTAATAATTGGGGTGTCAGATGAGCTAGCCTTAATTGAAATTTCGAACCATGATAATGGTGTGCTCGAAGTGTTACTAAGCAAAGCTATCTCTGATCTTTCCAAAAATTGAATTATCTTCAGGTATATCAGGTGTCCCCAAAGATTCTGCAAGCTCATTAAGTAGCTTTTTCTGACTACTAGATAATTTTTTGGGTGTGATAATATGAGTACGAACAAGCAAGTTTCCTCGCCCAGATCCTCTTAGATGAGGGACTCCTCTTCCTTTAATAATATGAATTTCACCATGCTGGGTCCCTGATTTTAATTTAAGTTCATGAGAGTCACCATCAATAGTGGGCACTTCAATATTGATACCTAGTGATGCCTGTGCGATATTAAGAGGTAGTTCGTATACTAAATCTTGATCGATTCTGTTAAATAATTCGTGCGGTTGAACTTGTAATTGAATATATAAATTCCCTGCCGGACCACCATGTAAGCCAGCACTACCTTCACCAGCAAGACGAATTTGTTGGCCATCTTCTATCCCTGCAGGTATTTTTATAGTCCTATTCACATCAATTCGTTCGGCACCTTTCCCTCGGCATTTGACACAAGGATCAGTTACGATACTTCCTGTGGCATCACAGCTAGAACATGAGGCCACATTAACATATTGGCCAAAAAGTGATTGCTGGACACGGCGAATTTCACCAGTCCCGTCACAATTTTTACAGTGTGATCGATCTTCGCCATTTAATTGACCATTTCCTCGACAATCAGCACAACGCTCAATACGTTGAAAATTTATTTCCTCTTCGGTTCCGAATATTGCCTTTTCAAAATCAATCGTAATTGATGTCTCTAGATCAGAGCCACGTTGGGGTCCAGAGCGTCTTGTCGTGCTTCCTCGGAAAAATGCGTCAAAAATATCACCAAATCCACCCATCGATTCAAAACCAGCAAATCCTTGACCGTCATTAGTGCTATGCCCATAACGGTCGTATCTTGCTCTTTTCTCTTGATCGGAAAGAATTTCATATGCATTGTTAATTTCTTTAAATCGTGCCTCTGCATCTGAATTTTTATTGCGATCAGGATGATATTCCATAGCCAATTTACGGAAAGATTTTTTAATTTCCTCTGATGAAGCGTTTTGCGCGACACCTAAAACTTCATATGGATCAGGTTGTCCTGTCATATGCTAGAGCCTGGATATATCATCATAGTTAACCTTATTCACTGGTAATTAGAAATTTTATACTTCTCGAAATTCTCCTTCGATAGTGTCTTTTTCTTCATTTGATGATGTGCCATCACCAGTACCATCAATATCATCAGGAGGGGCATTTTCCGGGTTACTATATAGTGCTTGTCCAATCTCTTGCATGGCTAAAGATAGTCTTTCTGTGGATTCTCGGATAGCATCAGTATCTTCTTGTTCCAGTGCTTCTCTAACTTCAGTTATCACAATTTTAACTTTTTCAGCAGCTTCCGTATCGATTTTATCTTCGTTTTCATTAAGCATTTTTTCCGAAGAATAGATCAAAGAATCTGCCGCATTTCTTCCTTCGACAGCCTCTCGCTTCGCTTGATCTTCAGAGGCAAATTTTTCTGCCTCTTGTCTTAATTGTTCAACCTCTGTGTCATCAAGTCCTGAACCAGCTTGAATTGTGACGTTTTGTTCTTTTCCAGTAGCATTATCTTTAGCTGATACTGTAACGATTCCATTTGCGTCGATATCAAAGCTGACTTCAATTTGTGGCATGCCTCGTGGTGCCGGCAAGATACCATCTAAAATAAATTTTGCTAAAGATTTATTGTCAGTTGCCATAGATCGCTCTCCCTGCAAGACGTGAATCTCAACAGAGGGTTGATTGTCTGCGGCAGTCGAAAAGACTTGAGACTGACTTGTGGGTATTGTTGTATTTCTTTCGATCAGCGGAGTCATGACCCCGCCTAATGTTTCGATACCTAATGTCAAAGGTGTTACATCTAAAAGTAATACATCGTTGACATCACCTTTAAGAACTCCTGCTTGAATAGCTGCCCCCAATGCAACTACCTCATCTGGATTTACACCTTTGTTGGGTTCTTTTCCAAAGAATTCCTCCACCTTTTGTTGAACCAGTGGCATTCTAGTCATTCCTCCAACTAAGACAACCTCATTGATTTCTGAAGCTTTTATTCCAGCATCTTCAAGTGCTTGTTTACAGGGTGTCAAGGTTTGCTCAACAAGATCTCCCACTAATTGTTCTAGTTGCGCACGTGTAATATTTGTAACTAGATGTTTTGGTCCACTAGCATCAGCGGTAATGAAAGGTAAATTAACTTCAGTTTGCTGTGCTGAAGAAAGTTCAATTTTTGCCTTTTCGGCGGCCTCTTTTAATCGCTGTAGAGCAGTTCTGTCTTGTTTTAAATCGACACCTTGATCTTTAAGGAATTCAGCAACTAAGTAGTTGATGATTACTTCATCAAAATCATCGCCACCAAGAAAAGTATCACCATTAGTGGCTCTTACTTGAAACGTTCCTTCACCAAGTTCGAGAATGGATATATCAAATGTACCTCCACCTAAGTCGTACACTGCTATTATTTCATCACCTTCTTTATCAAGTCCGTAAGCGAGTGCTGCTGCAGTTGGCTCATTGATAATGCGAAGTACCTCTAAACCAGCAATGCGTCCAGCATCTCGTGTAGCTTGTCTTTGAGAGTCACCAAAGTAGGCAGGCACAGTAATGACAGCCTCAGAAACTTCTTGACCTAAATATGCTTCAGCATCTGCTTTAAGTTTTTGCAAGATCATGGCGCTGATTTCAGGAGGACTATATTCACGATCTCCCATCTTAACGCCTGCATCTCCATTTGAGAGCTCTACAATTTCAAATCCTGCAACATCCTTAAAGCGCTGTACTTCATCATCGTTATATTTTCTACCCATTAATCGTTTGACGGAGTAGAGAGTTTGATCTGGATTTGTAACAGCCTGTCTTTTTGCAACAGTACCAACTAAACGTTCTCCATCCTTGCCATGAGCAACTACTGAAGGTGTAGTACGACCTCCTTCAACGTTTGCGATTACTTGAGGTTGCCCAGCTTCCATCCCTGCCATAGCAGAGTTGGTAGTCCCGAGGTCTATTCCTAATACTTGAGTCATACTTCCCCTCCTTTGGTGGGTAATAGCTAACTTTATTCAGAGGCTAATTTACTTGTGGTTTCTTGATTAATCCCATTTCCTACCATTACCATCGATGGTCGTATTACATTGTCATCAATAATCCACCCAGATTGCATAACTTGAACTACTTCGTTTTCATTTCCTTCTGCGTAACCTATTGCTTCATGAAATTTAGGATTGAAAGGTTGGTTTAATGCTTCAATCTCAGTAGCTCCAGTAGCAGTTATTACTCCGCGAAACTTTTCATGTATTAAGGAAATACCTGATACCCAATCATGATTTTGTATGGAAAGATCAATAGCTTCAAATGCACGGGTCAAATCATCGTAGATGGGTAAGATATTAATAATTACAGATGCTGTAGTGAGTCTGCGTAATTCTAAACGGCCTTCTTCAGTGCGACGTTCTAAATTGCGATAATCAGCGATTGCACGTGCATGAGAATCTTCTAGCTCTTTACACTTAAGTAATGCTTGCTCTAGCGCAAGACTCATTTCCTCTTCGGTATTATCTGTAGCCTCTAAATTAATTTCTTCCATTAGCGAACCTCATACATCAAGGCACTCATTAATTCAGCTATATATCGAACTCGTGGTATAGATCTGGGATAATCCATACGTTTGGGACCAAGTACAGCGACTGTCCCATTTGAAATATGATCACCAAAAGAACTTACAATGACACTCCATTCACGCATTAATTCATCTCCATGCTCTTCACCAATAAGAACATGGGTTGTCCCTGGTTCTATTTTTGGTGAGTGTTCAATTAACATACGAAGGTGATAGGCATCCAAGTTTTCGATAGCCTCACGCATTTGATGGACATCAGTAAACTCTGGCTGACTTAAGACAGTGCTTAGCCCGTCGAGATAAGCCTCATTTTGTCCCTGTTGATTCATGGAAAGTCTAAAAATAGCATCGATAATAATATTGTCATCAATTTGATTATTTATATTTATCGACTGCTTATTGGACCCCTCAGTAGAGTTTTTCAAATTTTGATTTAGTGTTTCTGCGTATACATTGAGCTCATTTTGTAAATATGGTCGAGATAGGTTGAGAATTTTTTGTCCGATAAATCCATTATTCATTACAACTACAAGCATTACTGATGTTCCGTTTAGTTCGACAAGTTGAACATGCTTAAGGGAAGTAGTTTCTGCAGTTGGCCTTATGACTATTGCAATTCCACCAACAGTTGTAGAAAGAATAGTCGCTGTAAGGCTAAACCATTCATCTAAACCACCATTGACTTGGTGCAGTTGGTGTTCGATAGTTCGCATTTCATCAAAACTAAGAGGCTTCTCATCCATCAAAGATTCAACATAATGTCTATATCCTTGATCTGAAGGAATGCGACCTGCTGAAGTATAAGGGTGTGTGATGTATCCGTTTTCTTCTAGCTGTGCTAATTCATTACGAATAGTTGCACTAGATAAAGGGAGTTCTTGCCTACTAGCAAGCAGTCTAGAGCTTACAGGAGTGGCGGATTCTATGTATTCGTCAACCACGAGTTCTAAGATAGCTTCTTGTCGTTGTGTCAGCACTTTATCTCCTTATTAGCACTCTAACTAAGAGAGTGCTAATTTAGTATATATTGTAATTCCATGGTTTTTATGGGTCAATTGAGTTGATTCGTATATTTTGGCAGTCAGTATAAGAGAGTGCTAATTATAATAATAATTTTGAAAAATAAAATTTCGAACTAAAATTGATGATTAATTCTGCTGATATTTTTTTGGTAGGCCAATTAGCTTGATTTAACTGTATTTGTTCTAAGACAATGGTTCAGTCCTATCTTAGAGAGTTCGAATGACATTTTTCGCAAAAATTTCTGCAACCGGTGCGTATCTTCCAGAGAAGGTCTTGACGAATTTTGATTTAGAGCAATTGGTCGAGACTAATGATGAATGGATTCGTGAGAGAACTGGTATTCATACGCGCCACATAGCCGCGCCAAATGAAAGTTCAAGTTCATTGGGCATTCAGGCTGCTATACGTGCACTTACTGCAGCTGGAGTAAGTGGCGAAGAAATTGATTTGGTTTTGGTGGGAACCTGTACTCCCGATGGGATGTTTCCTTCTGTTGCTAGTCATATTCAAAATGCGGTAGGTGCAGTCAACGCAGGAGCTTTTGATGTCAATGCAGCTTGTACTGGGTATTTGTCGGCACTTTCGACCGCGACTCAATTTATTGAAAATGGATCGATAAAAAAGGCTTTAGTGGTAGGTGCAGAAACATTATCTAGGATAGTTGATTGGTCTGATCGATCTACTTGTGTTTTGTTTGGTGATGGTGCAGGCGCAACTCTTTTAGAAGCTTCCTCAGAAGAGAATTTAGGTTCGATTCGATCTTTTGTTTTGAGATCAGATGGCGGACAAGCTGATGCCTTATTTGCTGGTGGTCCAGGTGCTTCAGAAGATAATCCGATTGCAAAAGAAGCACATATTATGATGGACGGACGCGCAGTATTCAGAGCTGCAGTTGAAGAAATGAGTAAAGCATCATTAAGTGCGATAAGTGATGCAGGCCTTTCTATAGAAGATATTTCATTACTAGTACCTCATCAGGCAAATGAAAGAATAATACGTGCTTTAGCAAGAAATCTTAATTTTCCGATGGATAAAGTTTTTATGAATGTTGAAAAATATGGCAATACTTCGAGTGCAACTATTCCAATTGCTTTACATGAAGCTAATTCAGCAGGACTGATTAAACCAGGTGATTATGTTCTTATGTCTGTCATTGGCGGTGGCTTGGCATGGGGTGCAATGGTAGTTCAATGGAGTGATTATTGTGCGAGTTAATCAGATGAGTGGATAAAATATTTTTTATGACAAATGTAATTGATACTGAGGATAGCTTAAATCGTCGAGTTGTTATTACAGGCTGTGGAGTTGTTTGTTCGTTGGGCCGAAGTCCATTAGAGGTATGGGAAGCGATAGAAAATAATCGCTCAGGCGTTAAGTTGATTTCACGGTTTGACACTACAAAATATAAAACAAAAATTGCTGCAGAGATTGATGAAATTGAAACTTTAGGTGAGAGATTTAACCAAAAATACTGGGATAGTTTAGATAAAACTGCACAATTTGTTATAAGTGCAGGGCTAAGTGCATTTGAAGATGCTTCATTAAGTTTCACACCTGAAAATTCTGGTGAAGTGGCTATAGTCATTGCTTCACAATGGCGTGAAAGAAATACAAAGTTTCCACCTGCAGAAACTTTAGCTGGATTGCTAGGTATAACAGGAAACGTGTTACAAATTAGTCCCCATTCTGCAGGTGGAATTGTTGCTATTAGTGAAGCTGCTGAAATGATAAGGAGGGGAGATGCTTTGGTGGCATTGGCCGGTGGTGTAGAAAATCCAATTACCCCCGAAGTTCTTTCCTTTTATGAAGAAAGAACTGATTTATCAGAAAATAATGATTCACCAGCCAATGCCTCTCGGCCATTAGACTTAAATCGGGATGGGTTCGTTCTTGCTGAAGGTTCAGCAATTGTTGTACTGGAAGATCTAGAAGTCGCACAAGTGCGAGGTGCAAATATACTTGCTGAGTTGGAAGGTAATAGCTATACCTTTTCACCAGGGATGAGTGGTATACCAAAAATAGCAATTTCCCAAATTTCTCGATCAATACAGTCTGCCGTTGAGAAAAGTGGTCGTATTCGCTCAGAAATTGATGTGGTTTATATGAATGCTTCTGGAAGTGTGGAAGAGGATGCCTTGGAGGCGAAAGGGGTAAAGAGTGTTTTTGGTTCTGCGACAAGACACCATATGTATACTCCTGCACTTAAAGGACATACAGGGAATATGTTTAGTGCTTCAGGGCCATTAGGAGTTATTGTATTAACTGAAGCAATGCAAAGAGGAAAAATTCCATCAACATTAAATCTTATTGATGATGATCCAGGTATTGATTTGGATGCTAATAAAAGTTCAGTGAAAGACGATATAATTTCTGTGTGTATAGTCAATGCAATAGGTGGTCCTCATAATGCAACATTAGTTATTTCTCATCCGAGAGTGATGAGAGATTATTGATTGGTTCTAAAAAATAAGCTGTTTTAAATAAAGTTTGGAGTTGGTTTTGGATATTACTTGGTTAGGTTATTCAGCAATGCGGTTACGAACTCGTAATGCGACTGTAGTAATAGATCCTACAGATAAATCTGCTGGTGTTGATATGGCACGCCCTACAGGAGACATAGTTCTTATTAGTCGTGATCATAAACATCATAATTTTGTCAGTGGTGTCAAAGGTACTCCATTTGTCATAAATGGACCTGGTGAATATGAAGTGGGAGGAGTGCAAATTCAAGGTATTCGCTCTCTCTGGTCCACATCACAAGATGGTAATTTTGAACCAACTACTCTTTATGTATTGCAAGCGGAAGATATGAAAGTTGTCTATTTGGGGGGATTAAATGAAACACCGGATCCCAAGCAGCTTCAAGTTTGTTCAAATGCAGATATTGTAATTGTTCCCATTGAATTACCTGAAGGACTAAGTTCTCAAGATATAGCACGAATTGTTAGATCTCTTGAGCCTAAAATAGTAATTCCAATTGCTTATAAGAGTGAGAAAAAAAAGGAAGATAGTGCGTTGAATTCTTTTACTAATGAAATGGGTGTAGAGGTTGAAGATCCAGTGCAGCGTTTGAGTTTACAGCGTCGTAGTGTTGGAGATAAAAATCGCATTGTTTTATTGAATTCTAGAGGATAGTTAGTTTATTGATTTAAGAAGGCAAGAGGATCGATAACTTGATTATTATGACGTATTTCAAAATGAAGATGTGGTCCTGTTGAACGACCAGTATTGCCGGAATAGCCAATTACCTCGCCTTGTTCTACCCAAGCCCCACTTTGTATCCGCTTTGGCCAACTGCTTAGGTGAGCATAATATGATTCGTAACCATCGCCATGGTCCACGATTACATAATATCCGTAAGAAACTAATGGATCTCCACCAACAAACTGCACGACGCCTGGCTTAGTTGCAACGATAGGCGTGTTTTGTAGTAGCCCAATATCCATACCTAGCGGGTGCCATGCACTAAAATAAGAAGTAATTGGACCCATTGCTGGCCAAAACCAAAGCCCACTTTGCTCAGGTATTACTCCTGGTACAGGCCTAATGGTTGATGCAGGCGTTACTTTTCTACCACCAGGTACAAAAATCATTGTGTCACGTAGTAATGATTCAGGATCTGATAATTTGTTAGCAGGAAAAGTTAAAATATCTTCAATTGTTGCATCATATCTTACAGCTATCTCGGAGACGGTATCATCTGAACGAACAGCGTGGATGATACCGTCTACCCAAGGAACAAGAAGTTTGTCCCCTGGGGTTAATTCGTCTGGGTCATGCACGTGTATGTTATTCCAAATAATAGATTCACTTGCAATGTTTTGTTTTTTTGCTATTGAACTTATAGTATCTCCAGATCTAACAGAATAATTCAGGTACATCGCTATACGTGAAGCGGATGGTTTCTCGGTACTAGTGGAGGGAGTTTCTGCTTGAGTAGCTAGTGTTTGTTCATTGTGACTGTGGCTATGACCATTTAAAGTATTAGGATTAGCTATTTCATCGAATTTTAAATTTATTGTGGGATCAGAAGTTTTATCAATAGAGGTCATGACTGTAGGGGCAGTACTTATCACACTTGTGAATCCAAGTGGATTTACCGTTATTGATGGCGAATTTATGTTATTGATGTTCGTAATTGGGAATATTCCACTAATAGTTAATAAGATCAGAAAAAAGATTACTATCGAAGCATGTATAACTAGAAAATTAGACAAACTATTATTTAAGACAGGGTGATTCGACTGCCTTTCTTCTTCCCAAGGTGAAAAAGGATTTCTCGGTTGAATTGTTCCTCGGATTATGCACCCCGCTGCTAAAACCCTATGTAATTAAACACCTTGTGATCTTACGATGCAAAGAATGATAAAAATAGTGAAATTCTTATGGATTAGAAATAAATAGCATAAGTGTGATGGCGATATAATTTTTATTAAGTTGGTTTGATCGAAGAAATTTAATCTTGAACTTGTGCTTGTGCCATTGATTTCATTGAAGCTAAAAACTCTTCATTGGATGATGTTTTGGGAAGTTGGTTGATCATTATTTCTGCCATACTTCCTCCATCACCTTCTATCCAGGCAGCCATTCGGCGCATCAGCCAGACCTGTTGTAGTTCCTCTTCTTCATAGAGTAAGTCATCTCTTCGTGTACTTGATCCAACGACATCGATAGCGGGGTACATTCTTTTTTCTGCTAGCTTTCTGACAAGACGTAATTCCATATTGCCAGTTCCTTTGAATTCTTCAAAAATTACATCATCCATACGTGAGCCAGTTTCTATTAAGCAGGTTGCAATAATAGTTAAAGAGCCGCCCTCCTCAATATTTCGTGCTGCACCAAAAAATCGTTTTGATGGATAGAGTGCTATTGGATCGACACCTCCTGAGAGAGTCCTCCCACTGGTCGGCATTGCCGTATTGTAAGCTCGTGTCAATCTAGTGATAGAGTCCATTAATATTACAACATCAGTACCACCCTCAACTAAGCGTTTTGCACGTTCAAGAGCAGCTTCGGTTACTCGAGTATGGTCTTCAGCAGGATCGTCGAAAGTAGAAGCAATTACTTCTCCAGTAACAGACCTTTTCATATCTGTTACTTCCTCTGGCCTTTCACCAATCAGGAGTATCATTAGATGGACATCTGGATAATTATTCGTAATTCCATGTGCTATTGACTTGAGAAGTAGTGTTTTACCTGCCTTAGGTGGTGAGACAATTAGGCCACGTTGTCCACGACCAATAGGCGAGACAAGGTCGACCATTCTTTGGCTTAGTTCTTCTTCTATTACGAATGTTCCCTCTTTTTGGGTGTTTGCTGTGCCTGATCCAAATAAACGTAACATTTCGTTAGGAAAAACAGCTGTTAAGGAATCAAATTCTGGTCTACGTTTAGCTGCTTCTGGATCGATACCATTAACAGTTTCAACTCTACGAAGTCCATAATATTTTTCAGAATCCTTTGGCTGACGTACCTGCCCGCTTACATAGTCTCCAGAACGAAGCCCAAATCTACGAACTTGTGATTGAGATACGTAAACATCATTCGGCCCAGGTCGGAGTCGTTCACCTCTTAGGAATCCGAAACCATCATCCACGACATTTAGTATTCCTCCTGAAAAGATACTTCCATTCTTGAGAGCTTGTTTTTGTAATATTCGATAAATTAATTCTTGTCGTGGTAACCCATCAGCATTTTCTACTTCAAAACCATTGGCAACATCTATGAGTTCATCTCGTAACAATGCATCAAGTTCGGATATATTTACCGAGGGAACATCAGGATCTGTTGGGGGCAATTGTTCGTCTTCACGATCCCAATCTCTCGGTGGGCGTGTTGGTCTACTTCGACGTCTTCGTCTTCCATCGGGTCGTTGTTCCGTAGGGGTTTCACGCCCACGCTGAGTACTTGTCATACTTACCTTATGAATATTTTATGAGAACTGTCACCGGTTAGTAACGGCGTTATTCTAACGAGGCTTTCATAATTCTACAAGTGTTATTGCAAATATTCTTACTTTTTTTCTTTTACACGGGCGAATATTTTTTGGCATCCGTCAAAAATAAGTCAATTCCTTTATCTGTGAGTGGGTGGTTTATCATATTGAACAGAACATTTGGAGGTATTGTTGCGATATGAGATCCTGATAATGCAGCATCAATTACATCTCTGGGATTACGGATACTGGCTGTTAATACTTCAGTCTCTAATTCTGATTGTTTGAAGATGTTTGCAATTTCTCGGATCACTTCCATTCCATCGTGACCTGCATCGTTTAATCGACCTATGAACGGTGATACATAAGTTGAACCTGCCTTTGCAGCTAGTAAGGCCTGATTTGGTGAAAAAATTAAGGTTGTATTTACTTTGATTCCTTCTGATGTTATTTGGTTGGTTGCAGCTAGTCCTGCCTCAGTAAGTGGGATTTTTACAACAATATTTTGATGCCATTCTGCAATTCTGAATGCTTCTGCGATTAACTCATCTGTAGTCTCAGAGATACATTCAGCTGAGATAGGTCCATCAACTATTTTTGCAATTTCAAGGACTCGATCCTTATATTCAACGCCTTCTTTAGCTAAAAGTGATGGGTTGGTGGTGATGCCATCTAGTATTCCCATTGCAGCACCACGCTTGATGTCATCAATATTGGCAGTGTCCAAAAAAATTTTCATGTTTCTCCTGACTAAAAGGGTTTAAAAATTGGAATTACGGTAACTAATAGTGTGCTAATAATAATCAATGTACCAAATACAAGTGGGGCATTGTCAGCTAAGGCATCATCCAATTCAGGTGTTGTAGATCCTTTTTTATCTGCTTGAAGTGCTAGGTAATGAACTTTTCGTAATCCAATCCCAAACAGAGGCAAAAGTATGAAAATTTGTATGATCCAAATCGACCCAGTCGCCAATAACCAACCAGAAGTTATAACATTTACGCCATCTACCCCTGCATATAAATATCCGGTAAGGCCAGATGCTATTACTCCAGGTAATAACCAGTATGAGTAATTTTTGCTAGATGCCGCTAACGTTATGGATCGAAGTTTTAGATTATCTTGAGCCCATGCTCCATAGATTGGAATTATCGTATTCCCGATTCCTGCTATCATCCAGAAGATTGCTAAAAAATGTATTAATCGTATGAAGGTCACAGTATTCTCAATAATTATTTGATTTAGAGCTTGTTTGTTTTGTATCTAATTTTTCAGATTTAGAGTTACTATTCTTTTGGTATTTGATTGCAGCATCTACGAATCCAAGAAATAGTGGATTAGGATGATTAGGTCTACTCGTAAATTCAGGATGAAATTGAGCTGCAACCATCCATGGGTGGTCCTTTAATTCTACTATTTCTACCAACTTACCATCTTCTAACCACCCAGAAACAATTAATCCATGTCGTTCAAGCTGTGGAAGGAAAGTGTTATTTACCTCATAACGATGTCTATGTCTTTCACGAATTATTTTATCTGAGTACGCTTCTGCAGCTTTAGTATTCGGTACTACCCTACAATTATATCCACCTAGACGCATGGTGCCACCCATATCATGAATGCCTTGTTGCTCAGATAATAAAGAAATAACAGGGAAGGGTGTTTTGGTATCTGCTTCTGTAGTGTTAGCTTCAGGCATCCCTGCAACATTACGTGCGAATTCAATTACTAGCATTTGTAGTCCTAGACAATCACCAAGATAAGGTATTGAATTTTCTCGTGCATAGCGCACAGCTTCAATTTTGCCCTCTAAACCACGGTCACCAAAGCCAGGGCATAGGAGAATACCATCTACTTTTCCAATTAGATTGTCCGCACTGTCATTTTCTAACTCTTCCGAATGGATCCACTTAAGATTAAGTGCAATACCTTTATGAACTGCCGCGTGGACGAGTGCTTCTTTAATAGACAGGTAAGCATCATGCAATTCAACATATTTGCCGACTATTGCTATTTGAATTTCACTTGAAGGATTATTAAGGCGTTCTACAAAAGCACGCCAAACATTTAGATCAGGAGCTTTTTCATTAACACCAAGGTGTTTTGACACTATCTTACCTAATCCTAAATTTTCTAGAATTAAGGGAACTTCATATATTGAATCAGCTGTTTGTAGGGGTATTACAGCATTACGTTGTACGTTACAAAACAATGACATTTTTTCTCGTAACGCTTCAGGTACAGCTTGATCTGCTCGGGCTACGATTACATTGGGTTGAATTCCAAATGATCTTAATTCACGTACAGAATGCTGCGTGGGTTTGGTTTTAATTTCATCTGTTGAGTCAATTCTTGGGAGTAGTGTAACGTGAATAGAAAGTGTGTCATTGGGGTTACCTTCATAGCGCATTTGACTAATTGCCTCTAGGAATGGCTGGCTTTCCATATCACCTACAGTCCCACCTACTTCTACCAAAATAATTTCTGCTTGCGAAGATAAACCTGCATTACGAATACGTCTTTTAATTTCATTTGTTACATGAGGAATTGCTTGAATTGTTCCACCAAGGTAATCACCACGTCGCTCTTTGCGAATAACCTCTTCGTACACTTGACCACTTGAAGAAGAATTTGCTTGAGTTAGATCTTGATCTAAAAAACGCTCATAATGCCCTAAGTCGAGGTCTGTTTCGGCGCCGTCATCAGTTACAAAAACCTCACCATGTTGGTAGGGTGACATTGTTCCAGGATCAACGTTTATGTAAGGATCTAATTTAAGTATCGAAACTTCGAGTCCCCGAGATTTAAGAATACGAGCTAAAGAGGCACTGACTATGCCCTTACCAACAGAGCTTACAACGCCTCCTGTGATGAAGACATATTTCGCCATTGATCTCCTTGAAATCTGAGGAGCAAGCTATTTATTGACAGTCTACGCATCTGAGAACCACATGTCGAACAATTACTTAAATTCCTAGTGCGTCTGCCACGTCGATAAGTCCAAGTGAAATTAGCAAATCACGATTTGGTGCACTAGTTTCTTGATCCCATCCTGCTTCATCCCACCATTCTCTTTTCATTGTTTCTAAATCGATTGTGAACCCTTCATGCGGACCTGATTGCTGTGGTGGGTTACCCAGTAATCTGCCTGGGACAACACGTGCTCCAGGATTATTACCGTGTTTTACTGCGAAGGCCATACGTAAGTTAGCTATTCGTTCTCCAACATCATCCAACTCTTCAAAAGTAGTATCCCAGCCAGTAACTAAATTTATCCAATCAGGGATTCTATTAGTAGGTGCCATTGTATAGACGAAGTAACACATACCAGCAGAATTCATGATATGAGCTTGTTCATGAGCTTTTTTATGAA
>JAKUNM010000020.1 GCA_022451865.1 Dehalococcoidia bacterium | reverse complement strand
ATTAAGTATTGAGCAACTTCATTGGACGGACGTTCAGATTTATTAGAAACACCCACTATTGCTATAGATTTATATTCATTCAAAAAATTAAAGGTCACTGATATTTGTCCTCTTTGATTGAATTTGCCGATATCGTTTACGCCTTTTAGCTTCTATCGAGTCATAACTATCGTCTTTATAAGAAATATGTTTTTTGGCCTTAACTTCAACTGAGGCCATTTCACCTAGCAACTCGGCTAGTTTATTTATTCGATCACTCGCAGTATCAACGAACTCACGCGGTTCAATTATCCGAGCTACACTTAATCTCTTCTCATTATCCTTTACCATCAATATTTCAAACTCTACCAAATCTTGTTTACTTCCCCCTGCCAATAAATCATTAAAGTCACTTCGAATAAAAAAATGCGAAATTCTATCAAATGGAACTAGTTCATATGTACCAATGCCTAGCCCTAAAAAGCCTTGTTGCCATCGTGCAGAGTTTTTTGATTTTTCTAACAAAAAACTCGTTCCAGCAACATTATTGATAAGACCAATTAATGAAAGTGGTCCAACTATGCTCGAAAAAATAAGTAAGCACGCTAGAATACTTAAAGACCAAGTATCGATAAATACAACCAAACACATCACAGACATTACGAACATACATAACTCAACGACAGGAAATATAAGACCACTTTTCCCTTGTTTAATTGCAATTGATTGGTCCGTAATTATCGCTACAGATCTATGGAGTGATATTTGACACCGACCGCCCATTTGAACCTCGAGTCTTTCTAAACCAATTAATTGCTAAGCATTACGAAAATACGTATTATTTAATCCAGCATATCTTAACTCAGAGAATTTCATGAACCGACAACTCATCAACATTTTAGTGTGCCCTATCTCTAAAGGAACATTAACCTTAAATATTATCGACGAAATAGACGGTGATGTCATTACGGGAACATTAACCTCTCCAGAAGGTCGCGTTTACAAAATTGAGGATGGCATTCCAAATTTGTTACCACAGCCACAAAGCTAAATCTTAGCCCAAGGCCATCCTTCAACTTTTGTTACCTCTTTTTTTGACTGTGCATCTAATAGTGTTAAGGCTTCTATAGACGTTCTATGTGTCGCTGGATTCACTAACTGACTAGCAATATCACACAGGGGTATTAATACAAATGCTCTCTCTTCAATAAGTAAATGAGGCACTATTAATTCATCAGAGGTAATCGTTTGATCGCCTATAAACAAAATATCGATATCTATGATGCGAGCAGCCCATCTTTCTGCACACATATCTCTACCCATCATTTTTTCAATTTCTTTTACTAATATAAGCAGTTCTTCAGGCGATAAATCACTCATCCCAGATATAACAACATTAAGAAACGATGGTTGATCAAGGACTCCCCATGGAAGAGTTTCATATAAGTCACTAAATTCATCAATGGCAACACCGCTACTGATCAAATGGTGAATAGCGATCTGTAGGTTATCTAGGCGATCACCTAAGTTAGATCCTAAACCGAAATATGTCCTAAAAATCTGCGCCCTACAATCTAACTAATCATCTGCAGAACTAATTAATTCTTCTTCAACTAAGCCACCTTGCCTAATCTTAAATGCTCTGACTTCAGGGCGATCTTGAGCAAGTGAAACTAAAATATAAAAACATTCTGGAAACATTGGCTCGCGATCAAACTGCCCTGGAGGGAAAAAGGCTTGTCTTATATCTGTGGGAGAGGGATAAGCCTCTGATGCAACATGCGAGTGATATATAGCAAAAAGATCTTCCCCTGTTTTTTCTCTTGCTTGTTCAAGCTTTAACATTGTCAATGGATCCATAGAATATCTATATGGACTGGCTGCAACATTCTTAACACGATTAACAGTTAAGGGTTTATTATTTTTCCCATTAACCTGACCACACGCTTCATTAGGTAAATCATCTATAGCATGTGAAATCATCTCATCTATTATTTTTTTAGGGATACGCAGCATAGTTTCCTCAGAATTACTAACCATTTTGCATAATTTGTCGGAATGCAAATCCTATACTATCTTCCACTCGATCAAAGCCCCGCCAATGCCCAAAACGATCATTTAATTTTTTTAAAACCAACTCAACAGATTCCTGTTCACTTTGGCCATTACTAATACATTCTTTAATTCCAATAACTAAATCAGTGATGAAATCTTTTGCTTCAACTAGCGCCTCATGTTCTCCCACGGGGCCATGCCCAGAAACAAACCGATCGGCTGGCAATTCACTCAGTAAACGGCTAGTCTCAACCCAATCCTCCATGTATCCATCCATCATAAACGGTACCCCAGAATCTTGGGCTACATCGCCAGTAAAAACCAATTTATCTTGGGGCAAAAAGATGAAAATATCTCCACTAGTATGTGCACGACCAAAATAACGTAATTCGATTAATCTGGCCCCAAAATACATCGATAATTTTGAATCAAATGTCATCGTAGGTGGAGTAATGATTACCGTTTTTGCTTCTTCAGACCAAGATTCATTAGATGCAATAATTTTATTCATCCACAACTTTTGAGCATCGACATCAAGCATTTCGGAGCGACAATTTTGATGACCGACAATAGTAGCTTCGGGAAATTCTTCATTTCCCCAACTATGATCCCAGTGAGAATGCGTGTCGATTACATACTTTATAGGCTTAGGTGTAATTTTTCGGACATCTTCTATCAGTTCCCTCGCAAAAGAAGGCACCCGAAGTGAATCAATAATCATTACACCTTCATCACCAACGATAATACCGGCATTCGTTAAACCTTCGTGCAATCGAGCATAAACACCATCCGCAACTTCAACTAACTCCGCAGCAGGACTAACCATTTTTTACCACCATAATTTTTCTCCAACATCCTCAACTATATCGGAATATTCGCGAGTCCAAAGCCCTGTCGAAAGATATTTCCAACCACCATCTGCCAGCAACACAACTATTTTGCCATTTTCCATACGTTCAGCTACACGTTGAGCAGCTCGTACCGCAGCTCCACAAGATATTCCAGCAAAAACACCTGTCTTCTGCGTCATATCTCTTGTCGTTTTAAATGAAGTCTCCGAGTCAACGACAATCCTCGCGTCAAGTATCGACTCATCTAAAACAGGGGGAATATAGCCTTCCTCAAGACTTCTTAGCCCTTGAACTTGATCACCTGGATGTGGTGCAGCAGCTACAATTTTAATTGCGGGGTTATATTCTTTTAATCTTTTCCCTACTCCCGTTAGAGTTCCACCTGTCCCCAACCCTGAAACAAACACATCCAAATCAGGAATATCATCAATTATCTCTTGTCCCGTACCTTCATAGTGTGCTCGTGGGTTATTTTCATTCTCATACTGTAATGGCATAAACCAATGAGGATTTTTGTTACTAATCTCTTTTGCCATGGCAACTGATCCATTAGTTCCTAAATCACCAGGAGAAAAAATTATTTCAGCACCAAAAGATTCCAATAATTCAATTCTTTCTCTGCTTACTGCATCAGGTAAAACTACTTTTAAGGGATACCCTCTGATACTGGAGATTAAAGCTAACCCAATCCCTGTATTACCAGAGGTAGGTTCAAGAATAATCTGCCCGGGAGATAGCAAACCTTTTTCCTCAGCGTCATCTATCATAAATTTTGCAACACGATCTTTCACAGATCCCGTGGGGTTTTGCCCTTCCAATTTGGCGAAAATTTTAACGTTTGGATTTGGAGATAATTGTGAAATCTCAACTACAGGAGTATTGCCAATCAGGTCTAAAATATTATTATAACGCATCGCTAACTTTCGCTAAATACTATAGACCGCCTGCTAAGGCAGGTAAAAACGCAACTACATCTCCAGAATTCAATACTGTATCTTTCCCGTCAATGAATCGAATATCTTCATCATTTACATATATATTTACAAAGCGATGTAACTCTCCAGATTCATCAGCAATTTGTTGCAAAAATCCAGGGTAGTCAATTTCAATATTTTCAATCAATTCACTTATCACAGAGCCTTCAGCTTCAAACTCACTTTGGCCATTAACAACTTTTTGGATTACTGAAGTCACCTGAACTTTAATAGTCATTTGGCACAAATACCCTTTCTGACACACAAAATTGTAATATGGTCTCTCTCCTAATATCGAATTCTATGCGGGAACTTCAATCGGAGGAGATCCGCAAAAAGCATCATAATCAATTAATTCCTTAACTGTTGGATTATCGCCACAAAGTGGGCAAGAAGGATCTCTTCTTAACTTCATTTCTCTGAATTGCATAGTTAAAGCATCAACCAATAACAATCTATTCACCATTGGCTCACCTATATTTAATATCTGCTTAAAGACCTCTGTGGCTTGCATAGAACCAATAATGCCAGTAATAGCACCTAACACGCCTGCCTCAGCACAAGAAGGGACCATCCCAGGCGGAGGGGGATCAGGGTAGAGGCATCTATAACAACAATAACCAGGTTTATACACCGTCAACTGACCATCAAATAATAATATCGCACCATCAACTAAAGTCTTCCCAGCTAGATAACAAGCATCATTAACCAAATATCTAGTCGCAAAATTGTCAGCACCGTTCACAACAATATCGTAATTAGGAATAATATCCATCGCATTATCGGAAGTAAGAGGCATTGGATGTTCAATTATTTCTACATGCGGGTTATAAAGCCCTAAAGTTTCCTTTGCTGATTTCAATTTTGGCTTATCGATATCACGGGTTTGATGTAAGATCTGCCTCTGTAGATTGGAAAGATCAACAACATCAAATTCAGTAATTCCGATTGTTCCAACCCCTGCCAAAGCAAGGTAAAGAGCAACTGGACCACCCAAACCTCCAGCACCAACAACGAGAACTTTAGCATCTCTAAGTTTACGTTGTCCTTGCGGTCCCACTTGAGGCATTATGATATGACGTGAGTACCTCATTACTTCTTCAGGTTTCAAAGCTGATTGATTCGCATTTTTCTCTGTAGATAAAGTCATAGCCCCTCCAGCTAATGCAGGTATTACTGCAATTTGATCTCCAGTATTAACAAGTGTATCTAATCCTTCTAATTCATGAATTTCGTGATTGTTAATATATATGTTTACATGCCTCAGAACTTGCTTATTTGAATCAAAAATTAAATCACGAATCTCAGGATAAAGGTAGCTCAAAGACTCTAACGACTCTAAAACATTACTACCTTCGACTAAAATATACTCATTCCCTTTGGTGATTTGACGAAAAAAGGTAGGGATATAAATTGTAGCCATACTAAATCAACCCTTTTACCATTTACTAACAGTCTAAAAATCTAGGCTCAGATAGCGCTCACCTGTATCACATAACATAGTCACAACCTTATCGCTCTCACTAAGATCTTGTGCAATTTGTATGGCAGCGGCAACATTTGCACCGGCAGAAATACCTACAAGTAAGCCTTCCACCGCAGCTAAATTATTAACAGTCTCATAAGCCAATTCGTCAGAAATTCCAATTACTTGATCAACGAGATCTAGATCTAATACTCCCGGAATAAATGATGCACCAATTCCCTGAATGCCATGAAGGCCACCACGACCACCCTGTAATACTGGTGCACGCGAAGGTTCAACTGCAATAATTTTTGCCTCACTACTGTTTTCTTTAAGATATCGAGATACGCCCGAAATAGTTCCACCAGTTCCTACACCAGCTACAAAAGCATCTACTGAAGTCCCTATGTCACGTACAATCTCTGGTCCTGTGGTTTTATAATGTATCTCTGGATTTGCTGGGTTGTTAAACTGTTGCAACATAAAATATCCGTACTTTTCAGCTAATTGGTTTGCAGCATAAATTGCACCTGTCATTCCTTCAATTGCATCAGTGAGAACTAAACGGACACCAAATCTTTCTAATAGTCGTCGTCGCTCTAAAGACATATCACTCGGCATAGTAAGTACTAATTTATAACCTTTAGCAGCACAAACCATGGCTAATCCAATTCCAGTATTTCCAGATGTAGGCTCAACTAGCGTATCGCCTGGCTTAATAGAACCTGCCTTCTCGGCGGTATCTACCATTGACTTAGCAATTCGATCCTTTACAGAAGCGGTAGGATTAAATAATTCATATTTCCCAAAAATTGTGGCTCCACCTGACGGGCTAATCCTGCCTAACCGTACTAATGGTGTATTCCCAATTAAATCCAAAACGCTGTCAGCAATAGAAATTGTATTATTAAAGACAAAGGTACCGTCTGTTGCTTTTGAATTTGCCATAATCATTTTCTGCTAGATTGTTTGTCAAATACTATAACGAGCAGCATTTTCTCGTTCATGGTCTTTCTCATGCTGAACAAGATCTTCAATAGTAGTATCTGCAAGTCTTTCACACATAAACCTATAAATTTCTTGCCAAATCCATTGCTGCCCGCACACAGCTACTCCATCACCTTCGGAGAAATCTGTTACGCATCCCATAGGTGCCAAAGAACCTTCAAGTGTTTCTAAAACTTCAAGTAGATTCATTTCATTAGAAGCAATTGCTAATGAATGACCTCCCCCTGGTCCCCGAATACTTTTAACATAACCACCTCGTCTTAATTGAGCTAAAAGATGATCAAGGTACGACTCTGGGATCTTTCTTCTTTTGGCAATTTCAGAGCGTTGCACAGGTTTTTCATCAGCATATCTAGCCAAATCAATTAGAGCACGCACTCCGTAGTCACCCTTAGTACTTAATAGCATTATTCCCGCCAAAATACATGACCATTTTGATCAAGATACTATCACAGACTCTTTACGATGATTTATATTCATAGAAACATTTTTAAGATTTAATTATGACTTAAAAAGAAATCTATCCTCCTGCAACCGCAGGAACTATAGATATTTCATCACCCTCACCAACAGAAGTCTCCAAACCGTCTAGGAATCTAATATCTTCCCCATTAACAAAGATGTTGACAAACCGGCGAAGAGATCCATCTTCCTCTAACAATCTTTCATTGAAGCCTGAATAATTCTGTTCCAAATTTTCGATAACCGCAGCAACAGAATCACCTGAACCTTCGACTTCAAAAAGTCCATCAACCAAATTACGCAGAGGACCAGGAATTTTTACAACAAGAGACATCTATTTAGCCTTTCATGACTATCCTTCAACTACATCACCTAATGTAGCATCATCAACACGCACACCATGACTTTGAACCCAGTCTAAGCATCTTATTATTTCTTCGATTTCACCGATGACTTCTAAAACTACCCACCCGGTATCCTTATCCACATCAGCCATACGAATATTAGTCACAATCTCAAATTCATGACCCATCTCATAAATTAGTGGACGCGTTACTTCATCTCCATCAAAAGTTAATCTTACCTGTTTAGATGCCATCACATACTCTCCTATGGTTCAAATTATAAACTAAATATAAGCCTCTAGTGCAGCATCAAACTCTTCAACTTTTGGCTGAATATGTATTGGTGTTCGAATTTCAGAACTGACAGCTTCAACGGTCTTAAGTCCAGCGCCTGTAATGTATGCAACAGTCTCCTCATTTTTATTGATAATCCCTTGTTTAACAAGTTTTTTCAAACAAGCGATAGTTACCCCTCCAGCTGTTTCCGCAAAAACACCTTCTGTCTCTGCAAGTAACTGAATTGCTTCTATAATTTCCATATCACTAGCCATCGCAGCACCACCGCCAGTTTGTTCCATAGTTTTAAGCGCATAATACCCATCAGCGGGATTACCGATTGCTAAAGAACGAGCAATAGTATCTGGTTTTTGAGGGACAAAATTCATTGAGCCAGCTTCATAAGCTGTTGCTATGGGTGAACATCCTTGTGCTTGAGCACCATTCATCTTTGTCTTTGGGTTTTGAATTAATCCTATTTTTTCTAACTCCTGAAAACCTTTCCAAATTTTCGTAAACAGCGAGCCTGAAGCCATAGGGGCAACAACACGATCTGGAGCACGCCACTCTAATTGCTCAGCAGTCTCAAATGCCAAAGTTTTTGAACCTTCAGCATAATAAGGTCGAACATTAATATTTACAAAAGCCCAAGGACGTTGATATGAAAGTTCAGTACAAACTCTATTCACATCATCATACGAACCATCAATAGTCACAAGCGTTGGATGGTAAACACCACTGCCAACCACTTTCCCTGCTTCTAAATCATCGGGAATAAAAACGAAACAATCCATTCCTGCAGCAGCAGAATGTGCAGCTATTGAATTTGCAAGGTTACCAGTACTAGCACATGCCATCGCCTCAAACTTGAATTCTCGAGCCTTCGCAATAGCCATACTTACGACTCGATCCTTAAATGACCAAGTAGGGTTCACTGTGTCATTCTTAATCCATAATGTTTCCAGACCTATAGCTTTTGCCAATCGATCAGCACGAATTAATGGTGTATAGCCAGTACCAATATCAACTTTGTATTGAGAATTCACAGGTAAAAGAGGAGCATATCTCCAAATTGTAGGCGGCCCGGATTCAATCGAGTCTAAAGTCATTGCATCTTTAATAAGATCGTAGTTGTAAGCTACTTCCAACGGACCAAAGCAAAAATCACATGAAAAAATAGGTTCCAAACCATATTCACGACCACATTCACGACACGCTAAAGCATATGCAAATGACATTCTATGACTCCTCTGTCTTAAAAATACTTACAAAAGCGTCATGCATAACAACAGTCAATGAGTAAAAGCAGTAATCCATGAATTCGCCTCCTGTTCATCTTCCCCGCATAAATCACAGGTCGGACTTGGCACCGTATAGACTTGGGCGATAGCCACCGGTTGCCGCGACATCAAAGGGCCGAGCCCTTAATCGCTCTTGATGAACCAGATCTGTTTATATCTATTAATACAAATCTACGTACAAAGAGGCTAAGTAAATACCTCAATGTAGTCAATTGAAAATTGATTCATTTAACTAAATGCCCTTAACTGCCTGACTCGAAAGCATTCTGCAAGTCAACTAAATTAATAGGTGCCTTAGCTATGATTATTTCATCAATACACACCACGGGAACCATTTCATTATACAATTTATTTAATTTGCCACATCCATCAATATCAACAATTTCTAGACGGAAACAATATTGAGCCTTGAACTCAAGTAGAGCAGATTCTGCCAGATCGCAGAGGTGACATCCCGAACGAGTATAAAGTACTACTTCCATTAATTTCGCATAGTCCCACGAAGTTTATTCGTATCTCTTAACCAGAAAATCATTATAGGAACGATTATTAAAATTATGACTCCTGCTATAATTTGTGGTGCCAAAAAATCATTAAAGACTGCTGGAGAATCCAATCTTATCTCTGTAAGGAAATACCTAATTAACGCATAGCTTATCGCTACCAAAGCAAAAGTTATGCCAGCCCACTGGTTCAAAAAACGAAGAAATATCGGTAATAAAACAAAAAACACCACCACCAAAGCTAACATTTCATAGGTAGTTGCTGGATGATGAGCACCAAATGCTAGTGAATGTGCAAACGCCGGAGAATCAGGATCAGTATATACTACACCCCAAGGTAACTCGGTGGCTTTTGCAAGATGTTCACCATTGATTAAGTCACCTACTCGTCCAATTGCAAGGCCAATAATCATCCCTAATCCGGTAATATCTAAAAGGTTTCTTAGTGGATATTGACGCCATTTTGCAAAACATACAGTCACTATTACACCGGCTAAAAGTGCACCCCATATCGAAATCCCACCTTCATTTATTCGAATAATTTCAGAAGGTGTTTTTGAAAAATAAGACCAATGCTCAATAACGAATAATCCACGTGCACCTAAAATACCTGACGGAATAGCAACAAGAGCTAAGGTATAAATAATGTCTTCATCCAAATGCCTTATCCGTGTGAGTCTCAACACGATATTTAGACCAACAAATATACCAACGGCTGTAAAAAGCCCATGCCATGTAATGAGTACACCGCCGATCTTTATAATATTTGGATCTAATGCAATCTCTATAACCAAAAATAGACTTGTAATCATCTTTTTTCTGACTTCCTTCGAGTTACGTCCATTGCTGTACTTTGTGCTTGCAAAACAAAAGGAGAAGGTGAGGAAAAATAAGGTTCTAGGTTCTCATTATAACGATGGCTCAATGCATTAGATAATAAGTAATCTAGTAACATAGGGTTCTTTGGCAGTACTGATCCATGTAAATATGTTCCTATTGCATTACGATAGACAGCGCCCTCTGTGCTATCGAGACCATTGTTCCCATTTCCAAATTTAACCGTAGCAAATGGACTCACATGAGGACCCAAGTACGATTGTCCTGCATGATTTTCAAACCCAACCACGTCTCCAATACCTTCGATCAGCGACGTCACCCATATATCTCCAACAGCACGGAATTTCGCAGTCCGTGGGGCAATCGTAGTCATGTCAAAAACCTCAGTACCTTCTAAATAATTTCCTTTATTATCTCTATACCATTTTCCGAAAAGTTGAAATCCTCCACATACAGCTAAAATACTGACATCTTCTTCCGCCCAATTTTGAAGCTGACTGGCTTTAGCCTTTAGATCTTTGGAGATCCGTTTTTGCTCTTCATCTTGCCCTCCACCTATCAAGAGTATGTCACATTCTGCTGGGAGTAGATCTCCTACACTTATCTCTTCTAGCGTAATCTCAATACCTTGCTGCAATGCACGATATTGTAATGCCAACAAGTTTCCCCTATCCGAATAAGTGTTCATTATGTCGGGATACAATGAGACTACTCTAAGCGGTAAATCAAATAATCGCATGCTTAGCCTTACGTGACCTATTAACTAAAATCGATCGTATCTGTAACATTGCAGTATATGTAGCAATAACGTCCAATCTACCACCTGCAGAAACATTATCTAAAGCTTTATCTAAAGCTTCTTCAATATTTGGACAAACTAGACGAGGGTTATGTCCAGCCAAATGCCACCTAAGTGCAAAGTCACTTGCCCTCACTCCAGAACACACCAAATCGATATTATATCGCCTCAACCTTTCAACATCAGCATCATAAATCCACGATACATCTTCGCCATCTTGAATCCCATCATTGAGAATTGCTAATAAATTAACCTTGACAGACTCAAAGGCAGGCATAATTATCTTTATCGTCTCATTGAATCCAGTGGGGTTTTTAGTTAATAAAATTCTGATTTCTTTTTGATCTAATAAAAATGTTTCCTGTCTCCCATGAGGTGCCTTAACTTTATTCAACGAACTTACAATCAAATCAATGTCTATCTCTAAAGCATAAGCAGTCGCAGCGGCGGCAAGTAAGTCATATACAACGTATAAACCGGGCATATCAATAGTTATCTTTTTACTATTACCGTCTATCACTAAATCAAAACTTGAACTGTCATTTCTTAAGGAAATATTTTGTGCACTCACCCTGGGTTTTGGGCGAGATACTACACAACAATCACATCGCCATTTACCCAAGTGACTCATATATAAAGTGTCATATCTTAATATGCTTCCTTTTCCACAAAACCTTGCATCTTTAACATTATGAATATCAGTAATTTCTAAATTATCATCTTCAATTCCAAAAGTTGTAACTTCTCCAGTCGTACATTCTTGAAGTTTATAGATATTCGGATCATCCACATTTATGACAATCGTACCCTGCCAATTGTCAGCTCCTATCATGTCTTGCCAGCGCAGAGCCAAATTATCGACTTCACCATATCGATCGAGCTGATCACGAAATAGATTTAGAAATGTTGACACACGTGGTTTAAGTTGATCAAATGTGCGAGCTAATTCAGCTTCATCTACTTCAAACAGTCCAACTTGTAGTGCAGTTTTTGGATACTTCCCCAAAATATTCACTGAATTCGCATATGCTGAAATTAGCCCTCTCTCCAAATTAGATCCCGCACCATTAGTAAGAGCACTAAAACCTGCATCTTCCAAAATTAAATTAAGAAAGTTGGTAGTTGTTGTCTTGCCATTTGTTCCTGAAATTGTCACAACACCATCAACCATATTTTGAGAAAGAGAACAAAGTAAATTTTTAGAAATCAAACCACTTACTAAGCCTGGTAAAGCTGTTGCACCATCTTTTCGCCGCAAGCGTAGTATTTGACCTGCAAGTCTTCCGCAAACCAGTGCAATTCGATCTTTAAGCGCGTCCATGTATCACCCGCTCATACAATTAGGATCAAGATACTATGCCATTAGTTTTTTTCCCAGCGAATAAATTCATCTTCAAACTTACTCACACGTTCATCATGTTCTAAAACAGTAAGGTGAGCCAAAGTTTCTCCAAGTGCACTTCTTTTTTGCCAAATTGAAAATTCCTTAAATGATCGTGTATTCCATTTTACTCTGGAAGAAATTTCGGCAGCTGTCACAGCACCTTCACCAATACTTACCAAGATCTCTTCTAAGCGTTCTTGATGGTGATGAACCAGGAAATCACATCTATTGGCTAAATTTTCTATATTATACTCGTGTGCAGGTAAGCCTAAAATACCTCCGAAAGCGGCTGTTCTTTTGAGTGATGCTATATATTCAGCTAACGGAGATCTTTGTGTAGCTTCATCTTCCACGTGCAATGAAACATTGGGGGTTATTTTTGGAAGAACATGGTCACCTGTCAACATCATTTTATTATTGGAATCATATAGACATAAATGCCCAGGTGTATGCCCTGGAGTCCAAATAGCTTGTAATCTCCAATCGCCAATTTCAAGAATCTCTTCATCTTCAACTGTACGATCAGGTAATATATTCATTTCAAAACTTCGACGCCAGTTACCATCAGAATTTTGAGAGGAAAGCATACCTTTTAATTGATCAAAAGCCCACTTCAAGTTTAATTTAGAACCCGCAATTTTCCCCTTGCTGTCTGTAGGATAATCAATATCGATTTCTTCTTGAGTAATTCCATGTTTCAAAAGCCATCTATTAGATCTTTCTTCCCAATTATTATCCTTAAACCATCTATCTTTTAGCCATTCTTTTTCACGTGCATGCATAACCAAATTAAGATGAGGAACTTTTTCCTTAAGCCATCCCACCATACCCAGATGGTCTGGGTGGGCATGTGATACTAAAAACATGTTAATGTCAGAAACTTTATAACCAAGATTTTTTAGTTCTAGCTCAAGAGCCGAAGTAGCATTTTTAGTTCCATAGCCAGCATCAAATAAAATTAGACCTTCAGAGTATTCAAACAAATATGGCATCACAAAGGAAAGCCCAGGAGTGTTCATAGGTGTCCGTAATTGATGTAAGCCTGGCGCAATTTCTATTGAAATTTTCGTACTCCCACTTTTATTCAATGACACATAAAAAAGATAACGATCATATGATCGTTATCTTTTTAGTTAACTAACCAGACTTTTTATGTTTTCGTTGATTCATTTTCTGAATCAGATTCATCTTCGTTATCTGAATCTTCTTCATTTTCAAGCTCGTCTTCACCACGAGCCTCAGACCGGAATTCTCTAATCCCTCTACCTAAAGCACCTCCCATTGATGCAACTCGCGATGCTCCAAAAAGCAAAGCTAATATTACAAGGATAATAAGCAATTCTTGCCAACCTAGACTTCCGATCATCATCTACCTCCAGCGCTGTTATTTCTACGCCAAAAAGACACTAATTAGCGCTTTCCAAATTCTTAATGCCTAGAAACATCTAACTCCCAAATTGTGGTTCAGTCTACAACTCGTTCAACAAATATTTCCATAACTCCACCACATATCTTGTCGTCTCCATCAATCGGTTCTGTTAGATCAACAACTGTCAATCTAGGAATCCCATCGGCCATTGTATCCATAGCATCTTGCCAAACTTCCGATTCACCACAGCCGCCACCAATAGTTCCTCTAAACGTCCCATCAGGACGTAACAACATAATCGCTCCAGGCTTACGTGGAGTAGAACCTCTGGTATTAGCCACTGTAGCTAGTACTCTTGGTTCACCTTGAGCAATAGCTTCTCTTATCTCAGCAAATATTTCAGACGTCACAATAGCCTCTTTCCAAACCGATAACGGTATATAAGGATACACGAAAGATGCTCTTAGATCTTAAATTATGAACTAAGTCTTTCTCCAAGTGCTCCTCTGCGTAACATTACAATTTCCGCTAATACCGAAAGGGCAATCTCTTCAGGAGTCTCTGCCCCGATATTTAAACCTATTGGAGTGCTTACTGCTGCCAATTCATCACTGCTATAACCTTCTGTCGCTAAGTGATCGATCACAGTTCTAGTTCGTCGCTTGCTTCCAATCATACCCACATAACCTGCACCCTTACCTAAAACGGTCCTCAAAGCAAGTTCATCTTGTAAATGACCACGCGAGACTAATACAAAATGCGATGTGTTATCTACTTGAAGTGCATCTATTTCAGTATCTACATTTCCACAACAAACCTCATCAGCCATTGGGAAACGATCTCTATTGGCGAAATCATCTCGATCGTCAATTACAGTAACTGAAAAACCTAAAAAATCTCCTAACGTTGCAACAGCTAAACCTACATGACCTGCTCCTACCACTATCAATCTTAACGGCTGTTCCCATAATTGAAACATAATTTCAGCATCACTAGTCAATTGCTTACCTGTACGGAAATGCAACTGATTCGCCAAGCTTAGATATGCAACCGCAACATTTACTCTAAGCTGGGTCTCATGTATTTCTCGTGCAGAATTAATTACCACTGCGTCAACCCTAGCATCCCCAAAAGAGCCTTCGATTTGAGAAAATTTTGGAACTAATAACTTTGCACCTGTAGATAAATGGTCTAATTTTCCAGAGTCAATAAGTGTTGCCACAACAACTGCCTCACCGCCTGCAAGAGCACTTTCTATCGCATTCAAAATAATCATATTTTTAGAAAAATCCACTCGACACCTAACTAAACGTTAAACAATACGTTCATTACATCTCCATCTTCCACAATATACTGCTTTCCTTCAGTTCTTAGCTGCCCGCGTTTCTTAAGTTCTGCCATTGAACCTGCAAGTATTAGCTCTTCATAACTTGCAACTTCAACACGTATAAATCCACGCTCTAAATCACTATGTATCTTACCAGCAGCTTGAGGAGCAGTGAGACCTTTTTGAATGGGCCATGCGCGACATTCATCTTCGCCAGCCGTCAGGAAAGAATGCAACCCCAACATGTCATATGTGATTGTAATTGCATTATGTAAGGGAGGATCTCCCGTTAAACCAAGTTCTGATCTAAATTCTAAGGCTTCATCCAAATTCATTGTTGAAAGTTCAGCCTCAACTTTAGCACAAATTAGAACAATAGCCCTTCCAGGGCTGCCATGCCTACTAGTAACATTATTGACGATCTCTTCAATATCACCTAATTGCTCTTCACCAATATTAATAATTAACAACTCTGGAATGAGTGTTACAAAGCTATAGTGCTTAACTTCTTGTACTTCTATCTCTGTCATTTCAAGCGTCCGTAAATTAAATCCTTCCTCCAAATGTAACTTCATTCTATTTAGTAATTTTTGATGCCTTTCTATTTCAACTCTCTCAGCTGTTTTTAAAGATCTCATTTCATTTTCAATTCGTGTAATTCTCTTCTCAATCAACTCCAAATCAGCGAACTGCAATTCTAATTCTAAAACTCCAATGTCTCTGTCCACATCTATACTTCCTTGATCATGAGGCACTGAAGCATCTGCGAAAGACCTAACAACATGTACTAAAACATCTAGATCGCCTAAAGATTGCACTAACTGCTGATCAATACCGCTCGAACCAATCCCAGAATATGGATAATCAACCCACTGAATCTCAGCATAAGTAGTCTTTTTAGGGTTGTATATTTTGACTAAAGCATCTAGGCGAGTATCTGGAACTTGCACTGTCCCTATATTTGGTTCATTGGCGGCAGAATAGGAGCCGACAATAGCAGAGCCTCTTGTGACAGCATTAAAAAGTGATGTCTTCCCACTTCTTGGAATACCTATAATGCCAATCTTCATGCTATCCCCCAGTCCACACAGGTAAACGTGCATTTACCTCTGAGTCATAAAAAGGTATATAAGGTTTTATATCCAATATTGGTGTTCCATCAACTAAATCTAACCCTCTCAAAACCAATTCATTTTCTTGAAGATCAATCAATTTGCAAACAGTTACTGAAATTGGATTTGGACGAGCACCTCCTCTTAAAGCAAGAGAGCCTTGTAACGATAGTTCAGCATCACCGTTAGGGTAAGTTTGGGCTCGATTCCTTAATTCAGATGGAATTAAATGAAGCCACCCCACAACGATAACATGAGAATAATCATCTAAATGCACTAAATAGTCTGCGAACTTAATTTTGAATTCTATAGTGCTTACCACATCGCTCCAGTCAACAAGATTAATTTGATATTCACCATTCTTAACAGAGCCAATTACATTTATATCAATTTCTTCCATCACAAATCCTAACCAAAACTTGAACCATTTTTAGAAGCTACCAAAACTGTATGAATTCTATGGTACGATCGACATTATCAGTTGATAGAGGTATCCTCTAATAGTTGCCTTCACTCTCGAAATGTAGCACTCCCCATCTTTAAAGTGAGAATATATGACTACAGCGAGCACTCGCAAAACAAAAACTGCAAAACCTTCCCCCAAAAAAACATCTTCCCCCAATGATAACGCTTCCTATACCGCTGCAGATATTCAAGTGTTAGAGGGTTTAGAGGCTGTTCGCAGAAGGCCCGGAATGTATATAGGGTCCACTGATTCAAGAGGTTTACATCATCTAATCTATGAAATTGTTGATAACGCAATAGATGAAGCAATGGCAGGTTATTGCGACTCAATCACTGTCACTATTGAATCAAGTGGCCATATTTCTGTTACTGACAATGGTCGAGGAATTCCTGTTGATAAACACAAAAAGACAGGACTCTCCGCAGTAGAAACAGTGCTCACAGTTTTACATGCAGGAGGAAAATTTGGCGGTGGAGGATACAAAGTATCTGGAGGACTACATGGTGTAGGGGCTTCAGTAGTCAATGCCTTGTCATCTGAACTGGAGGTAGAAGTTCACCAAAAAGGTGCTAGGTGGCAACAATCTTATTCCAGTGGCGTCCCAACTACAAAACTTAGTCGCAAAGGAAAGGTTGACCCTGAAGAAACAGGGACAATTATCCGTTTTCTACCAAATTCAGAGATTTTCGAAACGCTCGATTATGAATACGATACTCTTGCAAATAGATTCCGTGAGATGGCATATCTGACCAAAGGTGTCCGAATAGTATTCATAGATCAACGCACAACACCTTTCCCAACAGAAATGACCTACTTCTTTGACTCAGGAGTAGAAGCTTTCGTTCGTCATATCAATAGAGATAAAGGCGCCATACACCCCAATCCAATTTACGTGAATGAAGATCGCGATGGAGTAATGGTTGAGATAGCGTTGCAATATAGTTCTGCGTTTAATGAAACAGTCCATTCTTTCGCTAACTGCATAAAAACCATTGATGGCGGATCTCATCTAACAGGTTTCCGAACTGCTCTGACAAGTGTGTTAAATGACCATGCCAGAAAAAACAAGATCTTAAAAGATAGTGATCCCAACTTATCTGGTGATGATGTACGTGAAGGACTAGCTGCAGTAATTAGTGTAAAAATTGGTGAGCCGCAATTCGAAGGGCAAACAAAAACTAGATTAGGGAATCCTGAAGTTAAAGGTATCGTCCAGTCTGCCTTTAGTGGAAAACTTGGACAAGCTCTTGAGGAAAATCCCCAAATTGCCCGTAAAATACTAGAAAAAGCCCTCACAGCTGCTCGGGCACGCGAAGCTGCACGAAAAGCTCGTGATCTTGTACAACGCAAAGGAGTATTAGAAGGAAGTACTCTTCCAGGAAAACTCGCAGACTGCTCTGAGCAAGACCCTGAACTATCTGAGGTGTATTTAGTTGAGGGTGATTCAGCTGGAGGATCTGCAAAAAGTGCACGAGATCGTAGAACACAGGCGATCCTACCCTTACGAGGCAAAATCATTAATGTGGAAAAGGCTAGACTGGACAAAATGCTTGCCCATGAAGAAATTAGGACAATTATAACGGCTTTAGGAACAGGTTTTGGGGAAGATTATAATGGAACCAGACTCCGTTACCATAAAATTATTATTATGACTGATGCTGATGTTGATGGTGCACATATTCGTACCCTGCTACTAACGTTCTTCTATCGATTTATGCCTGAATTAATCGAAAATGGCTATTTATTTATTGCACAACCACCTTTATACAGTGCAACAAGGAACAAAAAAGTTACATGGCTTTTTACGGAATCAGATCGAGAACAATTCTTGTCCAATAATAAAAATCCATTCAACTTACAACGCTACAAAGGTCTCGGTGAAATGAATCCAGAGCAGTTATGGGAAACAACAATGGACCCAGAAAATAGATCTTTATTGCAAGTTCAAGTTCATGATGGAGCCATAGCAGATGACTTGTTTACTAAATTAATGGGAGATGAAGTGGCACCACGTAGATCATTCATAATGTCCCATGCACTCGAGGCAACTATTGACGCATAAATTATGAACGCAATGTCAGATACTTCCTATCAATACTTTGTAGAGTTCGAAACAGACAAATCCTGCCCTCACGATTTTGGAGGAGATCCCTCCATATTATTATTTTTCCAATCCTGGGCTTTTAGTGTCCAATTCGGAGGACAACATGACCTAGCAAAAATAGCCTCTCACTTTAAGCTCTCTCTTAAAATCAATCTCGCACCTCTACTAAAATTCGCCGATCGTAACGTTGAAAATGACTTTGATGCTCGGGAGCTAACTCAATCTTGGCAATCTCCAGATGAACTAATGCATTGTGTCTCGCAAATTATAAATGCTCTAGAAAATCCTGACCCCAACTTATCCAAACTTATAACTGAAGAATATGAATTGTTGCTCCCTCGATTACAAGATCTTCACAAAATGTGCATATGGGCTATCCAAGAAAAAAGTTTAATTCGAATGTCCTTCGGTACACTCAATCCATAGAGTCAAGATTTGTTGGCCGAGCAAGCTCCTCAACCCAAACAGACCATGCCTCTTTTGGAATGCCTTGCGCATCAATTAGACCCATGGTTTTGATTAAATCGCTATTCGGATAATTGTATAAGCTTCCATCCTCAACAACAGGCCAAATTATTAAACTAGTATCCAAAATATCTGCATCGGCTACTAGTTTATTTAAGTATCTTCTCTGCTCAATAGGAGTAGATATATTAAAACCATCCCGAGATTCCCCAGAACTATAAGCGGCCGATATAAAAGCGACCGGTAAATCCGAATGCTCACGTATCTGCAGATAGTAGTCACTATCAAGCTGTCTAACAAAATCAATAAAAAATGAAGGATAGGTAGTTAGACCTAACAAATCATTACTTCCTGAAAAGTCACTTAATAACTCCCATCTTGGCACATGAACATTCCCCCACGGAATATTGCCTAATAGTTCTTCGTATTGAAAGCTAGTCATAACTTTTGTTTGAGGTGAAATATCCTTAACCATGTCATATATCTCTTTATACACTTCTACAAATTGAAAATAACTATCTGCATCTTGTTCGAAAGTCATATTAATTTCATTCCCTAAAACAAATACTTCAGGGTGCAAATTGTGAGTCACAAAAATAGCTTCTCGAGCCAAAGCTTCTTTTAATTTTTCGGATGCCAGTGATTGTCCATAATATTCTGTGGGTAAATTAAACAGTGAACTTCTGTTCAACGGATCGAATACATCGAGTACATAAACTAAATTGAGATTCCGCACTTTTAGTGCGTGTTTTTGAGCAAGGATTTCCTTAGTGTATTTTTCAGATGGTATCTTCCCGCTTAAAAATTCCTCCCAAGCTGGTGCATTTCGAATCACTAATGTTTCACCATAATTTGCAGCAAAATCATAACTTCTTAAGTATGCATACTCAGAGTCATTCTTAGGAATTGCCGAAAACCCCATCGAAAAATTTCTAGGCTCACCTGCAGTTGATACTTTTTCTAATGGAACTGGAGTAATTCCAACAGTATTTGACTTACATGCGATTAAACAACTAACTAGAAATAACAAAGTTAATGTTTTTGAAAATATTACTGAATTGAAATTTTTCATTTTACTGACTTTACAACACAAAAAACCTTTATACTTCACAGTTACTATACTAACAACGGAGAATATTCATGGTTGGCGAAAAATTCACTATTGGAATCGATGATACTGGATATTTAGATCAACATTTAACGACTAAGTTAATGCGAAATTGGTTGTCCAAAATGGTAGAACATTCACTAATTCATTCTGAAGGAATCACCCGTCATCAACTTTTCGAAAGTGAAAAAATTTCATTCTCCTATAAAAATAGATCATTAGCATTCACCTTTAGCACATCACTATCTGTCTTTGAAATAGAAGATCAAATCGTTGATTTTATTCGCACAACTTCAAGCACTAATGCAAATCCAGCAGTTGCAATACTTTCTCGTCATAGTGACTCCCTGCACGCATTAGCTTTCGGTAGGCGTTGTAAAAATGAACTATTGAAACTTTCTGATTCTGAGCAATATGCAAGTGAATCGAATGTATTACTACGTGGACTCGGCGGTAATAGAAGTGGCATGATCGGTGCATTGGCTGCAGTAGGTTTACGCGCCGGAGGTGATGATGGAATTTTTGTACATATAGATGGCCTTGAAGACCTCAAAGGAGATCAAACTGCAGGAGATATACGAAACAATTCTGCTTTACAACATATTGTGGATATTAGTTCAGGTGAAGAACTAGACCGAGATGACCTGATCAAAATTGACTCCTACTTAAGACCTCAATTGATTAACGGAAACCCAACACAATACGTTCAACTAATAGCAAACTCTAAAGTTTGGAATCCTGTAGCTTAGTCCTTATTTCTGACATCATCGCTCCAACTTGAAAAGGCTCGCTTTGCTGCTACTTGAACCAAATCCTTGCCTCGTGACATTGATTCTTCGAGAGACATATTTTTATTTCGAATAACTTCAACATTAAAAAAGTCTAACCCGTGTTCTTCTTCACGACCTACTATCGCAATACACGGCTTACCCATTTCTTTAGCAAGGAGAGAAACATAACCTACGCATTTCCCGTATTGCGTTTGATTATCTAATGTCCCTTCCCCCGTAATGATCAAATCTGCATTCGCTACAGCATCACTTAAGCCCATTAAGTCTGCTATCAATTCTGATCCAGAGTCAATTGTAATATCAATTTGAGATGCATACGCATATGCAAGTAGACCAGAGGTGATCCCACCTCCAGCACCCGATCCTTCTATAGCTTGGACATTAACTCCAAAAGTTTGCTCAATTATGTATGCCCACTGAGCCAGTGCATTATCAATAGCAGGAACTTGCCAATCAAGTACTCCTTTTTGGGGCCCAAAAATTCTTGTGGCACCTTCGCCTCCCAGTAGTTTGTTTCTCACATCAACTGCCACCAATATCTTCAAGTCTTCTGGAACAAAACCCTCTTCATCTTTTGTTATCGTTTTCAATCTAGTGAGTTCAAGTATGCTCGAATTTAGTTCATCTTCGTTCTCATCTAATAACTTCATCCCCAAAGCTTTTACAAGTCCTGCACCACCGTCATTAGTACCTGTTCCACCAACACCAATCAACACTTCACTTACACCGTTATCAATCGCATGAGCCATCAGCTCCCCTACTCCATAACTAGATGCTTCTAGAGGATTACGTTTGTCATTATGAGTTAAAACCAATCCGCAGGCTGCTGCTGCTTCTATTACAGCCACTTTCTTGCCATCTATTTCAAACAATGCGTACGTCGCAGTAACATCTTCCCCTTGTGGTCCGCAAACATTCACTGTTATTGACTTACCATTTTTCACAGCTAAGAATGAATCCACAGTACCGGGCCCACCATCACTAAACGGCATGATTATTTCTTCGAAGGGGATTTGTGTTTTGTAAAGCCCTGCGACAATTTCTTTTGCTACATCTGCGGCAGAAAGAGATCCCTTGAATTCCTGGGGGCAAATTAAAATACGAGTAACATTTTCCAATTAAATACCCCACCCAAAGTATCGCAACACCGCACTAATTAAAATTGCAGCAACATAAGCATACGCAACTCTTTTTGCATGCTTTCCTATCAATTTATATTTAGATGGAGCAAACAATACAAAGTATGCAACAAGTACCAGCGAGGCTAGCAAAATTATTCGTGCAATTGACATATTTATATCTTTCAAAAAATGCTTGCCAATTAAGTTTGCATCCTCACAATAATCGGCACTAGTGTTTAATCAATTTGAAATATCATAGACCAGTATAGCGATGCTCCGTATACTCGCCATGAGAAATGAATAGAGGCAAGCATGAGTGCCGATTTAGATTTTGAGCAATCTGCAATAATTTTGGCTGCGAATGTTCGACGACACATAGTAAAAATGGTTTATTCTGCGAAATCAGGACATATCGGTGGCTCGCTCTCTTCTACAGATTTAATGGCAGTTCTTTATTCAAAATATCTAAAACATGATCCTGAAAATCCTAACTGGAACGATCGTGATCGTTTTATTATGTCTAAGGGACATTGCACACCTGTCCAATACGCCATTTTAGCGGAACGTGGCTACTTTCCTATCGATGAGCTAAAGACATTTCGTCAAAAAGGAACTCGACTTCAAGGACACTCTGTACTTGGAAAACCTCCAGGAGTTGAAAACAGCGCAGGTGCGCTTGGTATGGGTTTGTCGTTTGGTTTAGGTATCAGACTCGCTCAAAAACTCAAAGGCATGCAAAATTCTAAAGTATGGGTACTTATGGGTGACGGAGAGCAAAATGAAGGTCAGGTTTGGGAAGCCGCAATGTCTGCTACACACCATCAAGCTGCGGGTCTTATTGCTCTCATCGATCGTAATGGAATCCAAAACGATGATTTCACTCAGAAAACCATGCGTTCTGAACCTTTAGACAAGAAATATGAAGCTTTTGGATGGAACGTTTTAAGCAATATTGACGGTCATTCAATTCCTGAAATCGCTCATGCTTTTGAATGGGCAATCACACAAGATGATGCTCCAACATGCCTAATATTTGACACCATCAAAGGAAAAGGTGTGTCCTTTATGGAAAATAATCCAGGCTTTCATGGGGCACCGCCTGATGATGAACAATTTAAAATTGCAATGCAGGAGCTCCAGTAATGACCACAGTAAAATCTGCCGCAACACGAGAGGCTCTTGGCCCAACATTGATTGAATTGCAAAATTCTGGTGAGTTTGACCTTATTGTAGTTGATGCCGATTTAGGAAAATCAACTTCTGCAAGAATCTTTCAGGATACATATCCTGAAAGATTCTTTACATTCGGAATAGCCGAACAAAATATGATCTCGGCTGCCGCAGGATTTTCTGTAATGGGACATACTGTTTTCGCTACTACATTTGCAGTCTTTGCAGAACATGCTTTTGATCAATTACGTATGATGGTCGCACAGCCAAACTTGAACGTTAAGATTGTCGCAAGTCATGGTGGAGTTTCTCCAGGAGAAGATGGTGCTTCTGCACAGTCTATAGAAGATTTTGCACTTTTTTCATCATTACTGAATTTTAACGTTTGTGTTCCTGCAGATGTAATCGAAGCTGCAGCTATAACAAAAGCTGCAGCATTAACGCCGGGCCCTTTTTATATTCGTACCGCCAGGCCAAAAACTTCCATAATTTATACAGATGGGCCGCAATTTGAATTAGGTAGAGCCAACCAACTTAGAGAAGGAAACGATCTTACCATTATTGCTTGTGGGTTAATGGTAGAAAGAGCACTTATTGCTGCAGATGAACTAAAAAATAATAATATCAATGCCCGAGTACTGAATATGTCTACCTTGAGACCTTTAGATACAAACTCTTTATTCGCAGCAGCTACTGACACCGGTGCTCTTGTTATCGCTGAGGAACACCTGAGCCATACTGGCTTAGGTGCAATGTGTGCACATGCATTAGCCAGTAGTATTCCTGTTCCAGTCGAATTTATTGGCCTGGATCGTTATGGAGAATCTGCAACTTGGGAAGAAGCACTTGAGCTAACTGGATTAACTTCTGCGAAAATCATTTCTGCATGTCATCAAGTTTTGTCACGCAAAATGACTTAGTTGATACTTAACAATTCTTCCAGAGATTGAATTTCGTGCTTTGCCTTAGACGGCCCAGAGAATCGATTGTCTAGCCGATTTAGCCATACAGAAATCATCCCGGCGTTATTCGCACCCTCCACATCGTCATACGGATTATCACCAACAAACATAATCTTATTAGGTTCTATTTTGAGAACTGAACAAGCAATTTTAAAAATTTCTTCATCCGGCTTGGTAATACCGACTTCTTCTGAAATTAAACAAACATCAAAATAATCACGTAATTTTTTTCCACCGACTCTAATATTAAGTTTCAAGTTTTGATCTTGCGTTAATCCATTTGTAATTAGCCCTAAAGGAATCTTGTCCGAACAATATTCAATTACACTTCGGACATCTGCAAAAAGTGCTAAATGCTTTGGCCATGCCTTTTTATATCGAGTTACTAAATTCATATATGATGTTTCAGTCAACCCAAGGTAGTTTCCAAAAAAATCTTTAAAGGCACTATCTATATACTCATCATTCCATTCACTATTTGAACTAAGCTTTTGTGCGTTTTCAATGCCTTTTCTAATAGGGCCTTGATAGATAGCTTCAGCAGATTTAAAATTGCTAATCTTTGCATTTTGCCGCCAAAGATCGGCAATTACCTCATCAAACCCTTTATGCCAGGCAGCTTGAGAATTGACTAATGTATCATCCAAGTCAAAAATAATCGCATGTACTTTTTCCAAAAGCAAAGAACTACCCAAGCTTACCAGCTTCTACTATTTCCTTTTCGATTGGGCCTTGGTGTACCACCGTGCCTATCATTATTACGATCTCCGCCTCTAGATTTTCTTGATTTTTGATTAGAATTTTTTTGAGATTGACCAGAGCTTCCTTGATCGTCTTCATCTGAGATGCCCACTGACCCTGATACAGCTTCAGGATCACGCATTGTCAGGTTGATTCTACCTAGATTATCTATGTCGATAACTCTAACTGTCACTTCGTCATCGACCTTAACCACATCTTCTACCTTATCTACACGCCCTTCAGCTAACTCTGAAATATGAACAAGCCCGTCCTTTCCAGGCAAAAGTTCAACAAATGCACCAAATGCCATTAAACGAACCACTTTACCTTTATAAACTTCACCTATCTCAACTTCTTTAGTCAACCCTTCAATTTCTGCAATTGCCTGTTTCACACCTTCAGCTTCTGCTGAACCTACAAAAACAGAGCCGTCTTCCTCAATGTCAATTGCAGCCCCTGTACGTTCAATAATAGCATTTATTACCTTGCCGCCAGGGCCAATAACAGCTCCTATTTTCGACGGGTCTATTTTTAATATATGTATCTTTGGTGCAAACGTATTTACATCCTCACGTGGGGACGAGATTGCATCTTCCATAACTTGTAAGATCTTTAATCTTGCATCTTTAGCTTGATCAAATACTGTGCGCATGAAATCTTCTGGCAATGCGCTCAACTTAATATCAAGCTGAACAGCTGTAACCCCTTCTGCGGTCCCTGCAACTTTAAAGTCCATATCACCAAAGGCATCTTCAATACCAGCAATATCCGTCAAAATTCGATAATTAGTGACATCAGCATTTGACATCAAACCCATAGCAATACCTGCTACTGGCTCTTTAATTGGAACACCGGCATCCATAAGAGCCAGCGTTGAACCACACACCGAAGCTTGAGAAGTTGATCCGTTCGATGCCATAACGTCAGAAACAACTCTAATCGTGTATGGAAATTCATCTACATCAGGTAAGACCGGTTCAATCGCTCGCTCAGCTAACGTTCCGTGGCCGATTTCTCTCCTGCTTGTACTACGTGCTGACCTTGCCTCACCAACTGAAAAAGGAGGGAAATTATAATGGTGCATATAATACTTCCATTCCCCCGGGGCAATACGATCAAGCTTCGCTCTATCTCTACGAGCGCCAAGAGTTGCGACACTTAGTACTTGGGTTTCCCCTCTTTGAAAAAGTCCCGTACCATGAACTCTTGGAAGCACCCCCACCTCCGAGGAAATCTCGCGCAAGTCATTAGCGGCTCTTCCATCAGCTCGCAA
>JAKUNM010000002.1:8719-89958 GCA_022451865.1 Dehalococcoidia bacterium | reverse complement strand
CAATTTATTTCACCTAAGATATTGCATCTTACCTAGTGTTTTAGTTAATGTCTGACATATAGCTAATAGGAGGGAAGGATTTGTGACAACACCACAAAATGAAGAATTTACACGGATACAAGGTTATCTTAATGCTCAAGGAGCCAAGTATTCTCATTCAGAAATATGGGAAAGAGTGATCTTATCGCGTCTAGAATTCATAGATTCCCTCAAAAATGTTAATGAGACACAGTCAAAATGGCATCCTGAAGAAAACGAATGGAGTATCAGTGAAATAGCATTACATTTGCTTAAAAGTTCTCGTAACATACGTAATACTGTAATCCGACTATCACAAAACCTTGAAACAGATATTGCGAATGTTGAACCTCCAAGAGAATCGACCGATCTCACAATTAATGAACTCATCACACAGTTCCGCAGCGATTCGATGGAATGGTCGTCAAGTATTCTATCGCTACCAGCAGAACCTCCACTCGAACAAACTTCAGCTCATTCGATGTTTGGTGAACTACATGCAAGGGCATGGCATATGTTTCAAAGACTGCATGATACAGATCACATGAATCAAATTAAATCAGTAAAAGAATCCTCTGATTTTCCAGAAAACAATGACAATTAAAGTTTCCGTCGGGACAGGACTTCATAATGAAGATTGGAATAGTGCTGCTATATGGGCTTCCGAAGTTGAAAGATTAGGTGTAGATACTATCTGGAGTGCAGAAACTTGGGGGTTTGATGCGACATCACCTCTCGCTTTCCTAGCTTCGCACACTAACAAAATCAATCTTGGCACAGGAATTATGCAAATTGGGGCTAGAAGTCCTGCCAACATCGCTATGACTGCACTTTCTTTAGCATCCATGACAAACAATCGATTTATTTTAGGCTTAGGAACTAGTGGGCCTCAAGTCATAGAAGGCTGGCATGGAGTAAATTTTGATTTACCTTACACGCGCTTAAAGGAAACGATAGAGATTATAAAATTAATTTCTTCTGGGGAACGTTCAGATTACAAAGGAAAGAAGATCCAGTTGCCATTACCAAATGGCGAAGGAGTTTCTTTACGTTCGAGTGTTAGCAAAAGAAAAATTCCCATCTACCTAGCAACATTAGGGCCACGAAGTTTACGACTGACAGGAGCGATTGCAGATGGTTGGTTAGCATCATCATTTCTACCTGAAAGTGGGCAAATTTTTATAGATGACATCAAAAATGGTGCAGAACAATCAAAGAGAGAGCTGAAAGAAATAACACTTTGTGCAGGTGGAGTAATTGAATTCAATGATGATATTGAACCGATGATACAAGCAAGAAAACCTGGTTTTGCTTTTGAAATTGGAGCTATGGGTTCCCCACAGACAAATTATTACCGTAATGCATATAATAGACAAGGATATAGCGAATTGACTGCATCAGTATTAGATCTATGGCTTGCTGGGAAACGTGACGAAGCTGCTCACCTCATTCCAGATGATTTTGTCACACGATCAAATTTTTTAGGCACTGATGAAATGGTGAAAAACAGGATCTATGCCTATAAAAAAGCTGGTGTCAATAATCTTCGTGTCAATCCAGCTGGTAAAACTTTAAAGGAACGTTTAGATACTTTAGGTCGTTTCATGGATCTGGTTAAATCAGCCAATATGGAAAAAAATAATTAATCATCAATATTTGGAGATATAGCAACCACACCACTATCAATTAAGGAATTAATTTCTTCACGAGAAAACCCAGCAGTTTCAAGAATTTCATTCGTATGTTCGCCGGGTTTTGATGCACCATTAATTGCACCACCAAGGGTCCGAGAGTGTTTAACTGGAGTATTAGAGACTTTCAAAGAACCACCTGTCCATGTCGGAAGCTCAACAATCATATTTCGATGGTTTACTTGAGGGTCATTAGCAACTTCAGCAATATTATTTAATGGCCCCACGACAAACGTATCACCAAGTTCTTCAATCCACTGTGCTTTCGTTTTTTTGCGAGTTGCAGCAAACATCATTGGTTCTAATTCATCATAATTAATTGTACGCAAATGATTAGTAAGAAAACGGCCATCGATTGCCAATTCATCAGCACCGATCATGCCACAAAATAGTTGCCAGTTATCATCTTTGACACCTGCAAGAACTATCCACCCATCACTAGCTGGCAATGCTTGATGCGGTGTATAGTTTGGCGATCGCAATCCAACACGCGGTTGAATCTCGCCAGTACCCAAATGTCGAATCACTAAATTTTCTATAAGTGCAACTTGTGTATCAAGCATCGCAACATCAACATGTTGCCCTTTACCACTAGCTTGTCTCTCAACCAAAGCAGAGAGTACACCTATAGATGTATAAATTCCTGCGGCCATATCACCAATAGAATATCCAACTCGAGATGGTAGTGGATCTGACTCGTGTCCAGTGGTTGACATTACCCCACCCATACCTTGAACAATAATATCGACAGCACCACGATCACGATATGGCCCAGTATGACCAAAGCCGGAAGTTGATGCATATACCAATTGTTCATTGATTTTACTTAACTCTTCATAACCAAATCCCAAACGATCCATCGTTCCCGGAGAAAAATTTTCAGTTAGAACGTCAACTTCACTAACTAAACGATGAATAATCTCTTTGGCCTCGGGAGCCTTAAGATCAATCATTAAGCTTTTCTTACCACGGTTCACAGAGAAAAAATAAGTACTCACATCATGTACGTACGGACCAGCACCCCTACGTTGTTCGTTCTGAAAAATTGTTTCAATTTTCCAAATTTCTGCACCAAGATCTGTGAGGATCATCGATCCATAAGGGCCTGCAATTGCCCAGGTAAAATCTAATATACGAATACCTTGTAATGGTCCTGGCATAAAACCTTTCCATTCAAAATTACAAAAAATATACAATCATATAAATGGACATCACAATCATTACCAGATTTTCAAAAAGTGTTAGAGACGAAATAGATAAATTCACTGTTGAACCCATACATGCACACTGAATTTGTTTCGAATGACGTAATGAATTTACTACTCCGATAGATTGTGAAATCATAAAAAGTAGTGTCCCTGATGCTGCGACAAATAGAAAAGTTTCAGACAAAAAAGCAAGCCCTAAACCTAATTCAATAAACGGATAGCCAATAGCAAAGAAAGGAATGTATTTTGCGATAATGTCATATTCCTTAAACGTATTGCTAAAACCTGTAACATTTAGAAGTTTCAAAAATGAAAAAAGCACAAAGAAAATTCCCATATAGTCCATCATCCAGCTATTTAAGTCAAAGTTACCAGAGGGTAATTGCAATGAAAAAGATGTGATAATAACAATGGACAAAGCTATGAAAATAGGTTTTTTGGAAAAGAAATACTCTATAATAGTTGATACTAAAGAGCCTGCTTTAGGGTTTGAAGTAGTAGAAGATATATTATTTAGTGGAATTTGAAACTGCGAATGATCAGCCAAAGATGCAACTCCATAATTACCTAAACTACCTAAGACTGTATCTACAGAAGACTCATCATAAGAAAAATCAGAAATGATAGTTAATTGTGATTTTTCCAGAATAACTGTCGCTGATTTTACTTTCAAAGAGGATGTAATACCTGCCTCGATCGTATCGGCACAATCTTGACATGTCATTCCACGAACTTGATAAATATTTTCCATATAATTAACGCCCTGTCACTTTACGAGTGGCAGATAAAAATCTTTCTTTTTGTGAATCGCTACCACGAAGTCTACTATTAGCTTCTTGTTCTGCGATTACAGCCTCTTTATGGAGAGTAGCTAAATCAATCACACGCTTTGACTCTTGAACAGATTCAGGCGAATGTTGGGCAATAATTTTTGCCATTTCTAATGCTTCATCCATAAGCATATTTGTCGGGTGGACTGCGCTTAATAAACCTGCGTCAAGAGCTTCAATTGCATCAAATCTACGAGCAGTGTATATCCATTCTTTCGCTTTTGAAACACCTACCAAACGAGGAAGAGTTGCTGCGGCAACAACTAACCCATACTCACTCCCCGGCAACCTAAAAGTAGCATTTTTACTAGCTAAACGTATATCACAAAGAATAGCTAGTCGAGCGCCACCACCGTAACAATAGCCATTAATGGCAGCAATAATAGGAATAGGAGATTTTTCTATCTCTTGCGCACCATTGAACCTAAGAGCCGCAGGTGGAAGTAAAGGAGAAAATTCTTCTTTACCACTCATCTCTAACATATCCCCACCGGCACAAAATGATTTGTCCCCAGCACCGGTAATAATAATAACTTTAACATCTTCTTGAGGTGACTTAGCTATAACTTCACCCAAACGATGACTGAGCAAAGCATTCATTGCATTATGACGATCTGGTCTATTCAAAGTTAGTATTAAAATATCACCTTGTTTTTCTTGTAGAATAACCGATTCGTCATCATGCATAACAAATTCCTTTCAATGTGACTATCGCAGCGATCGTTTTAATATTTTCCCGGATGGACCTTTAGGTAAAGATTCAAGAAATTCTACTGTCCGTGGATATTTATACGCAGCTAAATGCTCCTTCGTATAAGAAATGATTTCAGCTTCTGTTAACTCATGACCTGAACCTAATGCTACTACAGCATGAACTTCCTCACCTAATCGTTCATCAGGAATACCTATTACTGCTGCTTCATTTATAGCAGGGTGTGCATATAAAACTTCTTCAATTTCACGCGGATAAACATTATATCCCCCTCGAATAATCATATCTTTCACGCGATCGACGATACTAAACCAACCCTCTGGATTTCTAATGCCAATATCACCTGAATGAAACCAACCTTCTTTAATGGCTTCAGCTGTTGCCTCTGGTTTGTTCCAGTAACCTTTCATAACATTATGTCCACGTATGCAGATTTCTCCTCTTTCACCATCAGGAACAGGAATGCCTTTTTCGTCTAAAATTATCATTTCAACACCCCATACTGGATAGCCAATTGAGCCAGCAATACGAGGTTTATGAGCAACATTAAAGCTTGCAACTGGAGAAGTTTCCGATAATCCATATCCTTCCAAGATTTTTACTGGAAAACGTGCTTCAAATTCATTCATCACTTCTACAGGCATGGCCGCGCCACCAGTCATAGCGTATTTAACACTAGAAACATCATATGCTTCACCGCCAGGATGATGTAGTAAGCCAAAGTACATAGTAGGAACACCAGCAAAAAATGTGATCTTATGTTTTCCTATCAATTCAAAAACTGCTTCAGGTGTAAATCTGGCTAATAGCACTACGGTTCCCCCGGTAGCTATCGTCGCATTCATAATGACTGTTTGCCCAAAAATATGAAATAGCGGTAGTGTTGCAAGAGCCACATCTTTCTCATCTATCGGTACCAATTTTGGGCACGCATTTGCCGCATTAACAAAAAGATTGGAATGACTTAATTCTGCGCCTTTTGGACGCCCTGTAGTGCCTGATGTGTACAAGATTACTGCCGTATCATCTGCATCTGCAGGGAACACTTGATCGGGATAATCACTCGGCGCATCATCCAATATTGTAAGATTTTTTGATGCTTCTGCCCAAACTACTTCAACACCTGCGGCTTCAGCACCAGATATTGCAGCTTGTTCATAATCAGGATGTGCTATTAATAATTTAGATTCTGAATCTTCTATATGATATTGCACTTCATCACTAGTCAGTAAAATATTGAAAGGTACTACAGACATACCTGCATAAAGAATCCCGAAATATGATAATGGGAATTGAATACCATTAGGCAACATCACTGCAACATGATCACCTGGTTCTAAGCCACGGCTTCTCAATGCGTGAGCTAACCTTAAAGATTGTTGGTGAAGTTCAGCGTAAGTCATTTCTTCATCATCAATAATAAGTGCAGCTTTTTCTGGAAAATCTGCAGCTGATGCTTGCAGAATTGTACCAAGATTCAAAGACATTTCTTCCCCTCCAATTAGTAGATGCAGTAATATCAATATAGCAAGATCTAGAAAAGAAATTTACCAACATCATGAAGTTAAACAAAGATGATATGCCAAATATTGAAATACTTTCAGAACCTGAACTAATTCAACCAACTGTAATCGCTGCATTTTCTGGATGGAGTGATGCTGGTGAAGCAGCCACCAGTGCACTGCGTTTTTTATCAAGAAGGTGGAAGGCAGAATTGTTTGCAGAATTGGACCCAGAAGAATACTACGATTTTACACAAACAAGACCACACGTAAAAATTGAAAATGGCGAAAGACTAATTGAATGGCCATCAAATAAATTTTCTTTTCATAAAACATCTATTGAATCAAAAGATTTCATCCTAATAAGTGGTGTCGAACCTCACATTAATTGGAAACAGTTTGTTCGAAATATTGCAGAATTATGTAAAGCATATAATGTTGCAAACTTTATCACATTAGGCGGTCTGCTTGCTGAGGTTAGCCACAATAATGATATCCAAGTAGGAGGCTCTGCAACCAATTTAGATCTTTCGAAATTATTAGGTTTTGAATACCCCCGCTTACCTGGATATCAAGGTCCGACAGGCATACTTAGTGTCTTGAACCAAAGTTTACATGAACATGGAATTGAAACGGCATCTTTATGGGCAAATATCCCGTTCTATATCCAACGAACACCTAACCCTAAAGGGGCATTAGCTCTTTTACGACATCTAAATGACTCACTTACTTTAGACTTATCATTGCATGATTTAGAAGTTTTTTCTGCGCGATTTGAAGCACAAGTTGCTAAAGATCTAGAACAAAACCCTGAAGCAGCTGATTATGCACGACAAATAGAAGAAGAAACTCAGAAAAATGAAGAGTTTTTTAAAGATTCTAATACTAGTTACGAAGAACTACCTGATGCAGAAACCATGGTAGATGAATTAGAAGAATTCCTACGTCAACAACGTGATAATGAGAATTAATTCCAAACAATAATTATCCATTTTAAGATATTTTTTGCCACAGAGCATACTGACTGTTAGTATGACTCAGGTAGCAGTTATGCACCTTTAAGCCGGCCCAGAGAGACCGGAAAGGACAACTGATGGAAATTTTTTTTGCCCAAAATATCCATGAATTTGGATTGAACTCTTTTCCATTTATTTCCCCTTTTAATTCTTCACATCAGGGGCTAGTTCATGAATAAATCAAGTAATCAAAATCCTACTTATCAAGAGGAAACCTTACTAGATGCAGCAGGTATTGGGCGAACATTAACCCGTCTTGCTCATGAAATAGTTGAGTTCAACTCTGGCATAGAAAATTTAGTACTTATAGGAATTCAAACGCGAGGCACTACTCTAGCTGATCGCATTGGAACAGCAATTGGAAATTTTGAAGGAGTAACTCCACAAATAGGTTATCTCGATGTCACTATGCATCGTGATGATTTTGATCGAGATGGTCTACGTGGTACTCCTCTACCAACTGAATTACCAAGTATAGAAAGTAAGACTGTCGTTCTAATAGACGATGTTCTTTATACCGGACGAACAGTAAGAGCCGCAATGGATGCATTAAATGATTATGGCCGACCACGACAAATTAGATTAGCTGTATTAATCGATCGTGGACATCGAGAGTTGCCAATTCGAGCCGACATGGTTGGGAAAAACATCCCAACATCTAGAAATGATACTGTCAGATTAAATTTACAAGAACATGATGGAAATGATGCTGCATTTGTAAGATATGGTGGTCCTTCAAATGACTACTGAACCTATTGATAATCAACTCGAGGATATGAGTAATGCTCTGTCGAAAAATCAATGGAACCACCATAACGTACTAGACTTAGATGATTTTTCACACACAGAAATTACCACAGTATTATCTTTGGCAGATCGAATGCGTGAAATTCTTGATCGAAGAATTCCACGTGTCCCCGCTTTAAGAGGGTACACAATTGTAAATCTCTTTTTTGAACCTTCAACTCGCACTCGTGCTTCATTTGAATTAGCAGGGAAAATGTTAGGGGCAGATGTAATATCCGTAAGTGCTTCTAGCTCTTCTGTACAAAAAGGAGAGTCATTAATAGATACTGTACGAACATTGCGTGCTATGCGCTCAGACGCAATTATCATTCGACATGAAATGGCTGGTGCACCTTACTTAGCTGCTTCACACACAGACGCTTCTATAATCAATGCTGGAGATGGTGCACACGCTCATCCTACACAAGCACTGCTAGATCTGTACACAATGCAAAGGCATGTAGGAGACCTTAAAAATAAAAAGGTTGTCATGGTAGGTGATATAGCACATTCTAGAGTCGCAAGATCTGATTTATGGGGTTTGTCAAAAATGGGAGCACAAGTTGTACTTTGTGGTCCACCAACTCTACTACCAAGAGGTTTAGGTGTATCCGAACGACCAGAGCATGCAAAAAATGCTTTGCCTTTTGTTCAAATCGAGACTGATATAGATAAAGCATTGGAAGATGCACATGTCGTAATGGCATTGAGACTACAAAGTGAACGACAAGAAAATGGGCTACTTCCCTCTTTGAGGGAATACGCAGAAAATTATCAAGTAACAAGTTCTAGATTGGTTAAAGCAAAGTCTGACTATTTACTGATGCATCCCGGTCCAAAAAATGAAGGTATAGAAATCGCAAGTGATGTTGCACGAGGTGATCGATCAATTATTGAAGAGCAAGTTACTAATGGAGTCGCTGTGCGAATGGCCCTCCTGTATTTATTATCTGGACGAGTAGAACCGACGCAAATAAATGAAAGAACAACAGTATGAGTACACTCGCAATTCATAATGGTAGAGTCATTGATCCTGCTCTTGGATGGGACGGTATTGCTGATGTAGTCATAGTCGATGGGAAAATTGCAAGGGTCGGACCTAATGAAGGGGATATGGTAGTTGAAGCAGATAGAATAGACGCCACTGGTCTTATAGTTTCTCCTGGTTTCATTGATCTACAAACACATCTCAGAGAACCTGGTTTTAAGCATCAAGAAACTATTAATTCTGGCACATTAGCCGCAGCGCGTGGAGGGTTCACTACGGTCTGTGCTATGCCGGGGACAATCCCCCCTATGGATAGTAGGTCTGCTGTAGAGTCTGTTTTAAGAGAAGCTGAAGAATCTGCATTAATCCGAGTTCTCCCTATAGGATGTATAACTGTAGGAAGAAATGGGGATCGACTTGCTCCTGCTGGAGAGTTAAAATCTTCAGGAGTAGTAGCACTTACTGATGATGGGAAAGCAGTTGCTGACCCCAACTTAATGCGTCATGCTCTGCAATATTCTACTCAGTTTAACATTCCAATCGCGCAACACCCTGAAGATCCTTCCCTTGTCAAAGGTGGGCAGATGCATGAAGGATGGGTAGCAACGCGCCTAGGTTTACGAGGTAGACCTGCAAGTGGTGAAGCCACTATGGTAGCGCGTGATATTGCTTTAGCAGAATTAACAGGAGCTCATCTGCATGTCTGTAATATATCTACTGCTAGCTCTGTAGGGTTGATTCGTGCAGCCAAAGAAAGATCTGTGAATATTACTACTTCCGTGACGCCGCATCATCTCAACTTAACGCATGAATTGGTAGCTTTTAACGGCTCATATGAACAAATTAATTACAGAACTAACGCGAAGGTAGAGCCACCATTGCGAGAAGAGGAAGATATAAAGTCTTTGGTCGATGCTTTAGCTGATGGAGTAATCGATGCTATTGCAACTGATCATTCACCAGTTAGTGCAATGGAAAAAGATATAGAATTTGATCTTGCAACTCCGGGAATTAGTAGCATTGAAACTGCATTTGCTTTATCAATGAATCTAGTCCACAAAGGCCATTTAGATATTCCGACATTAATTCACCGCATGACTATCGGTCCTGTACGAGCATGGAATTTAGACAGACAGGAAGGTTGTAATGGCTTAGGCACATTAATGCCAGGAGCTGTGGGAGATGTAGCAATTATTGATCCGAATCTAGAATGGACGGTAAATTCAGATTTATTTGCTTCTTTGGGGAAAAACACACCTCTAAATGGAAAATCCTTAAAAGGTTTAGTAATCAAAACAATTTTTTCTGGGGAAATAGTAAATGATTCTACCAAGGAGCAAGTCAATGCCTCTGAATGATTATACCGAACGCTATCTTTCATCATCTGCGTACCTAATTCTAGAAGATGGTAAGGTTTTTCCTGGTAAGTCAATTGGTGCTTATGGACATACTTCAGGAGAAGTTGTGTTTTCAACATCAATGACTGGATATCAAGAGGCACTTACTGACCCTTCTTTTCGTGGACAATTACTGACTATGACTTACCCTCTTCAAGGTAACTATGGTACTCATGATACTTTTTCACAAAGTGAAAATATTCAAGTTAGAGGATTCATAGTTAAAGAGTTAACTAACCTTCCTTCACATTGGAAAAGTTCTAACTCATTAGATTCTTATCTTGAAAAAGCAAACATAACTGGTATTGCAGAAATTGATACACGTGCATTAACTAAGCATCTCCGTGCACATGGAGTATTGATGGGGACAATTACACATGATGAGCCTCCTCCAGAAGCATATGAAAGACTCAGAAATGAACCAAAATATGAAGGTGCTTCTTTTGTAAAAGAAGTTTCGACAATAAATCGATTTGAATGGGATCTGCCTGCTAAGCAAGACATCGAAAAAAAACATGTAGTAGTGATCGATTTAGGAGTGAAGCGCAATATTCTGAATATATTAAAAACACAGAATTGCAAAATCACTGTTGTACCTTTTCAAACAAATATTGATGAGATATTCGATCTATCCCCTGATGGAATCTTACTTTCACCGGGACCTGGAGATCCTAGAATGCTTGATGATCTTGTAAAAACTACGCAAAAATTGATCGGAAAATTCCCCATTATGGGGATATGTTTAGGACATCAAATTATCGGACGTAGTTTTGGGGCGAATGTCTATAAGCTAAAATTTGGTCATCGTGGAGCAAATCATCCTGTAAAAGATAATATCAATGGTGCTGTCTACATCACCTCACAAAACCATGGTTACGCCATTGATGATCATCTCGGTTCTGATATTGTCGTTACTCAAACACATCTAAATGATGGAACTGTAGAAGGTTTAGCACATAAGAATGAGCCGGTTTTTACAATCCAATATCATTCTGAAGCTTCGCCCGGACCAAATGATACGGAATTTTTGTTTGATCAATTTGTACAATCTATGGAACAAAAATAAAGAAGGGTGCGTAGAAATAATTTATGAGCCTCTCAGAAAGTCACCAGCTATACGAACAAAAGAGCCAAGATGATTGGGACTATTTTTTGTCATCGACATCCCAACTGACTGACTACTGGAGTAAATGGGAAGAATCTTCAGAAAATTGGAGGATACCTATCCAATTCATTCAGCCTTTAGGTTTGGAATACCCAGAACAGCTTAATCCAATTCAAAACTTAATGGACGAACTTGCAGAACTAGAGGAATTAGAAGTCCCACCTCTTAATTGGATCCATATGACCTATATTCATGTTGGATTTCTAAGCCCATTAGATGTTTTATGGTCGCAGGTAGAATCATTTTATGTTAATGCAGCGCCACGTATACGTCGAGTTGAACCTTTTTCAATAGAAATTCGAAACTTATCTATCTCTTCTGATGGCCGTGTTTATATTAATATATTTGATAATGGATGTTATCAAGAGTTAAGAAAGCAAATTAGTTTAGGAGTACCTTTTATAGGCAAAAAAATGAATAATACAATTAGTGAAACTTTTATCCCGACTATGGATATTGCATATACAACTGGCCAGGGTGATAAAGAAAAACTTATCAGTAAGTTAGAAAATTATCGCTCGATCGATGCTGGAACATTCAATCTAGATTTGATGAAATTAGCACGAGTGCCTATCCAACCTCACGACCACTATTTGGATTTAGACGTTATAGCTGAAATTCCACTCTTAGGTGCTGAACATCGCAAAGGATACCACAACTGAAATCTTCATCACGACCTAACTCAGTCTTAATTATTGGTAGCGGACCTATCGTTATCGGTCAAGCTGCAGAATTTGATTATGCAGGAACTCAAGCTTGTAAAGCTATGAAAGAGGAGGGGATCAAATCTATATTAGTTAATTCTAACCCTGCAACCATAATGACAGACCAGGGAATTGCTGACATAACTTATATAGAACCACTCACTGTTCCTGTACTGGAAAGGATCATAGCAAAAGAACGACCTGATGCTTTGTTACCAACACTAGGTGGACAAACTGGGTTAAACCTTGCACGAGATCTTGCAAATGCAAAAATTCTGGAAAAATACAATGTTGAACTACTTGGATCGAGTTTGGAAACTGTCGAAATGGCAGAGGATCGAGAAAAATTTCGTAACTTACTAAAAAAAATTGGAGAACCTACTCCACACAGCTACATCGTAGAATCATGGGATGACGCTATAAGTGCGCGAGAAGAAATTGGTCTCCCTCTTGTAGTTCGCCCAGCCTATACTTTAGGAGGAACAGGAGGAGGGATAGCACATACTGACGAAGAATATGAACAAATCACTAAATCCGGACTCCGTGCATCACCAATCGGACAAGTTCTTGTTGAACAATCGCTTTTAGGCTGGAAAGAGCTCGAGTACGAAGTAATGCGTGATGCTAATAATACGTGTATCACTATTTGCAATATGGAAAATCTTGATCCGATGGGGGTACATACGGGAGATTCAATAGTTGTCGCGCCTTCCCAAACACTATCAGATCGTGAATATCATATGCTCAGAAACAGTGCACTTAAAATCATTAGAGCCTTAGATATTGAAGGTGGATGTAATGTACAGTTTGCATTGGCACCTCGTCCTGATATCGTTTCGTGGGACAATTCAGATCAAAACAATGATCCTCCATATTTTGTTATCGAAGTAAATCCTAGAGTCTCAAGATCTTCTGCCTTGGCTTCTAAAGCTACTGGTTATCCTATTGCTAGAGTCGCAGCAAAAATTGCAATCGGGAAAAATCTTGATGAAATTTCAAACAGTGTGACAGAAAAGACAAGTGCTGCATTCGAACCAGCTCTTGATTATTGTGTCGTAAAAATTCCTCGTTGGCCGTTTGATAAATTTCAATTGGGTAATCGCAACTTGGGAACACAAATGAAAGCTACTGGAGAAGTGATGGCTATCGACCGCACTTTTGAAGGAGCCATCCAAAAAGCTATTCGATCTCTTGAAATAAGTGGACGCTCTATTCTTTGGGAAAATTCTCAATGGACAGAAACTATACCATTTGAAGCTACTGACGAACGTCTTTGGGCACTTCTTGCTGCACTCCGAAGAAATTGGTCGATTGAAAAGATTTGTAAATCAAGTCAAGTCGATCCTTGGTTTATTGAACGACTTGCGAGAATAGTAACAATGGAACATAGACTGCTATCTGAAGAATTAACACCACAATTGCTCTTTGAATCAAAGCGATTAGGGTTTGGTGATGTGCAAATTGCTACCTTGGCAGATCGTTTACCAGAGCAAGTGAGATCTCTCCGTAATGAATGGGAAATCAGACCCGTATATAAAATGGTAGATACTTGTGCTGGAGAATTTGAAGCCCTAACACCTTATTATTACAGCACTTATGAGCAAGAAAATGAAGCAATCCCTGAGCCTGTTGAAAAAATGTTAGTCATTGGTTCTGGCCCTATAAGAATCGGTCAAGGCATAGAATTTGACTACTGCTCAGTTAAAGCTGCGCAAGCTTTACGTTCAGCAGGTATACAGTCGATATTAGCTAATTCAAATCCTGAAACTGTTTCTACAGATTTTGACACATCAGACAGACTTTACTTCGAACCATTAGATGAAGAATCTATCCGTGATTTACTAGATAATGAAAGTGGCTCATATGGAGAAGCGCCTTCTTCTGTTGTTCAGTTCGGTGGGCAAACGGCTGTAAATTTGGCACAACGTCTTGCAAATGCAGCATTACCAATTGCAGGTTCATCTGCAGATTCGATAGATCTTGCAGAAGATCGAAGTAGATTTGAGGCAATTTTATCTGAACTTGATGTGCCGCAACCTCCGGGTGCTGCAGTAGATAACCTTGAACAGGCATTAACAACTGCAGATGCAATTGGATACCCTGTACTGGTACGTCCTTCTTATGTTCTGGGAGGCCGAGCAATGGAAATCGTCCAGGACGCAAATGAATTAGTCCATTTTTTTGCTGCAGCTATTGCAGAAGAAACTGGTGCTGTACTAATCGATAAATATCTTAGTGGGAGAGAATTCGAAGTAGATGCAGTTTGTGATGGTGAATACGTATTAATACCTGGCATTATGGAACATATCGAACGTGCAGGAGTTCACTCAGGTGATTCTATTGCAGTTTATCCTCCACAGAATCTTTCAGATGATCATCGCAAAAAAATTATTGAATACACCATACGCATGGGGAAAGGGCTTAATGTCAAAGGCTTAATGAACGTCCAATTTGTAATCCCATCAGATAGCAAAGATTCTGATGTTTTCGTTATTGAAGTAAACCCACGATCTTCACGAACTATCCCATTTATTTCGAAAATTACAGGAGTTCCAATGGTAGAACTAGCAGTAAAAGTTAGTTTAGGAGAATCATTATCTGATCAAGGATATCCAAATGGACTATGGCCAGAAAGAAATCTAGTGGCAGTGAAAGCACCTGTCTTTTCAATGTCTAAGCTAACTGATGTAGATACGCATCTTGGACCTGAAATGAAATCAACTGGAGAGGTAATGGGAATTGATAGAACTTTCAATTCAGCTGTAACCAAAGCCTTAATTTCTTCAGATTTAGTAGTAAAACCCGGAGATAAATTTTTGCTATCTTTATCCAATCAAACAAAAACAGAAGCGATACCTTTAATCAGAAAAATCTTTGAAGCAGGATGTGAAATTTATGCAACAGAAGGCACATCTGCACTCATAGAAGGGTTAAAAATTCCTGTAAAACAAGTTACAAAATTACTGGCAGGACATCCAAATGTCGTTGATATTATTCGCAATGGGACGGTCCAAGCAGTGATCAATACAATAGAAGGTGGAAGAGAGGAAATTATCAGAGATGGGTTCCATATAAGGCGAGCAGCTACTGAACAAAGAATACCCTGTTTTACCTCACTTGATACAGCGTCAACTGCTATAGGGATGCTGATGGAAAGTATTTCATATGACATTCAGCCATTAATAGAATATCGAGATGGATAATACATATTGCTAAATTTGGAAAAACATAGTTCAACAATAATTTTTGATTTAGATGGAACTTTAGTTGATTCATTGAATGGCATAGGGCTAGCCATGAAAAAAACTCTAGCAGAGTTCGGATATGATATAAAAATTGATAATATACTTCCTCGAATTGGAGCCCCTATGATCCAAGTTGTAGAGGAATTAACAAATGAAAATTCTAGTGAAATAAATAGAATTTATGAGCACTACCTTAATATTTATCGAAAAGACTATCTTCATGAAATATTACCACTAGATGGTGCAAATAACTTAATCGATAATTTATATAAAAATCACTTTTCACTTGCGATTGTAACCAACAAAACAGAATACGATGCGAAAAGTGTTGTAAAAGAGCTTAATTGGATAAAACAATTCAAGATTATTGTTGGTCGAGATACAAAAAAACTACCGAAACCTTATCCTGAAGGTACTATATACGCTTTAAATAGATGTAATTCTGAACCGCAAAATTCTATATTTGTTGGAGATACAGAATACGATATGGCAGCTGGAAAAAATGCTGGAGTTAAATCTTTAATCGGGTTACTTGGCTCACGAAACGCATCACAATTAAAAAATGCTGGCGCGACTCATATCGCAAGCAATCTTGTTGAAGTTGAAGAAATCATACTTCACAGATGAGAGTAGGCACATGCAAAGTTACATAACAGAAGTGAAAGAAAGTTCTCTTTTATACGGTAATACATATATTTTGTGGATTGATAGCCCTGCAGGAATTTCTATGTTCCCTGGTCAATTCTTAATGGTATATATTGGCGACACGTATGCCCCTCTTCTAGGGCGACCTTTGTCAATTCATCGATTACGAAACAACGGTAACGATAAAGAATTTGCATTACTTTTTGAAGATACTGGGCAAGGGACACATTGGTTATCTCAGCGAAATCCAGGAGAGAAAATACGTTTTGTAGGTCCATTAGGAAATGGATATGAAATAGAACCAAACACACAACGAACCTTATTAGTTGGTGGAGGAATAGGATGTGCACCATTGATATGGTTGGCTGATAATCTTTCTACACAACAGAAAGACGTGACCCTCCTTTTAGGTGGAAGAACAAAAAACCAAATTTTTCCTCCCGAGCTATTACCACCAAGTGTAGAAATTATAGCGACAACTGAAGATGGTAGCTTTGGTCAAAAAGGTCTTCTAACAGACCCTTTTAAAGACTTGCTATCTTGGAGTGATCAAGTTTTTTCATGTGGACCAAGACCGATGTTTGAGGCACTTTATGGAATATTACTTGAGACTGGGTCTTCAAAATCAATCCAAGTTTTAATGGAAGAGCATATGGCATGTGGTTTTGGAATTTGTTATTCCTGTGCAGTTTTTCCAAGAAAAGGTGGGGTAAAATTAATATGTAGTGATGGCCCAATGTTCGATATAAGAGAAATTTATGCTTAAAAAAATATTTTTTTTCAATCAGCTAAAGATGCATCATTTTTTTATACTCCTAGGTACTTTGGCAGGATTACTATCTAGTATATTTTTTGTAAATATTGATCCACCAATTTTAGGATGGATATTTGGGACAGGTATTGGATTGAGTGGAAGCGCGTTTTTCTTGGCAATTTTCTCAGGTGAACCACTCGCAGGCAGGACTATGTCAAAAAGGTCTAATTGGCACTTAGATGACTTATATCAAACAGACAATAAAGAAAAATAATCGTAGAGACTGAATTTTAAACTATTTGATTGAGTACAGAGCCTAATTCAACGTAACGATCTGCTAAAGATCTCATCTCAAGAGAGGAACTTTGTGCAAAAGCAAACACTTCAACTCTTACACCTCGAGTTTGTACAACTTCAACAGCACGAGCAAAATCTGCATCACCTGAAACTACTGCAATAACATCAAGACCATCTGCCATAGTAAGCATATCTATTGCCATTTCAACATCAAAGTTTCCTTTAATTGAACCATCAGCAAATCTCTTTAATGCTTTAGTAACTATCCGATATTCATATGGAACAAAAGGAGCTACAAATTTTTGTTGCTCTAATGCCTCCATAGGATCATCAGAAACTGGAGAATATGCAGTAGCACGAACAACATCACGGCCTTCACCAATAAACTGTAATAATTTACCCATATGGAGAGGTTTTGAATCGGAATCTTGCCCATAAATTAAATTAGGAACATCAACAAACATACCTAACCGAGGAAGTTGAGTTGAGCGATCTAATTGGCCACCCAAACTTAAGAGTCCCGCACGCAATTCTTCTAAAATTCTACCTTGTTGAAGTACGATATCTTTTAATTCAAGAAATTCAGAATTATTAACCAATGCCTCGCTGGAAGAGGTACTATCTAGTATTTCAGCCACTAGACTTGATTCATCTCCCTGCGATACATCATCAGATGATTCAGCAGAAGGTAGTATTGTCAAATCTTCAGAATTCTCTATATCATTTTTTGATGGATCATTAGTTTCTATATTGTTCGATTCGGTTAGAACGTTTTCGTCAATATTAATTTCTTCACTAATATCATTTTTTTTCGATGGACGTCTTCCTGCAATAATTGATTGAGTATCATTTGAATTATCATCTGGGTTGTCATTTGATTTATCATCATTCATAATCTTGCCTCTTCACCTGCGAATTGGAGAACTGAACATCTTGAAGCAACTTGTTCTGCAAGGCCAATAAATGAAGATGCAATTGTTGAATCAGGGTCTGCAACAACAACAGGGACACCTTCGTCACTACCTTTTCGAATAGAACTATCCAAGGGCAAATCACCAAGAAACTCAATCCCTAATTCTTCTGCAGCATCCCGTGCACCTCCATGACCAAAAATATCACCTGCCATATTTTCGACAATCCCAAAAATTGGAACACTAAGACGATCAAACATTCCTACTGCCTTACGAGCATCTTCAATTGCAACTTTCTGGGGGCTTGAAACTATGACGGCACCAGCAATTAATGCGTCTTGAGCCATCGTCATTGAAGCGTCTGAAGTGCCAGGAGGTAAATCAATTATCAAATAGTCAATTGCCTCCCATTCTATATCACGCATTAATTGCCTAACGCCGGAACCTATCATGGGCCCCCGCCAAACTACAGGAGTTCCTTTCGGTAAAACAAATCCTATAGAAGCAGCTAAAACACCGTGTGCTTCAATAGGGTGCAATCCAACATTGCCCTCAGATTGAATTCCTTCTGTAATCCCAAGCATTGTAGGAATATTGGGACCTGTTATGTCTGCATCAATAATTCCTACTCTTGCACCAAGCTTTGATAGTGCCACAGCTAGATTTGTAGAAACAGTAGATTTACCCACACCACCTTTGTTCGATCCAACAGCGATGATATTCTTAACACCTTCAATTGGCGCAGGACCACCTTCTCTAGAAACTGTACTTCGGACTTCAGCTCCCCAATCTATTTCAATTTCCCTAATATCAGAAAAATCAGCCAAAGCAGATTTAACATCTTGATCTATAGTCTCTCGCAAAGGGCAAGCCGGAGTAGTAAGTACGATCTCAAATGTGAGCTTCCCTGAGTCAAGTGAGACATTGCGAACCATATTTAAACTGACAATATCTTGGTGAAGTTCAGGATCATTAACCTTCCTTAGGGCAGAAATTATCGTCTGCGTATCTGTCACATTTACTCCTTACATAGAAGAAACTACTTCATAACAAAAGATCGACAAGTGAAAGTGATCTGAAATAAACACATTCAAACCTATCAAATTTTTATAATTCAACAATAAATTTCATCCTGTTGGATTATAACTGCCGATTTACGGAGGAAAAACCAATTAGAATAATTTTTATAATTATACGTCTTAAACTTGACTAAATGCCTTTTATAGATGCATAATTGTGTTAGCACTTGCGCATATTTAACAATGTGAAGGTACCGAAGTGCTGAAGTTAATTGAAATAATTATCCTGGAGGGCACGGGGTAGTTTTTACTAGTTTAAGGAATGAAATAATGAGTCGTGTAAAGGCTCCAGTTAAAACAAAGAAAGTTAAAAACACAAAGAAAAAATGTGTCCATCATTGGATTATTGGAACACCAAGTGGCAGAGAGAGTGTGGGCAATTGTAAACATTGTGGAACTAAAAAAACTTTTCCGAATTCTAATGAGAGTGTCATGTGGGAAAAAACGAGTACATTAAAAAATGATATCCGCCAATCTGAACGATTTTCACGACCTGCAGAAATACTCTTATCAGATGAGTCATGATGTTTTAGGTGATATTTCTTCTATTTTTGCTTGAAAAAATTTATACCAAGGCTTGATGTATTATCTTTAGACCAACTGTCAAGATATTGGATGGCACTATACGTAATTCTTTTCAACATGTACTCTCTTCTTGTTAGTGATAGGTGCACACCTAATGGACTTAAGAGTTAATCTTGCAAAAGAAAGCAAATTTGAACTCCAACTCCAAAATCCTGTTATGACAGGATCAGGGACGTTTTCTAACGGACTTGAATTAGCAAAAAAATTTAATATCAATGAATTAGGTGCTGTTGTATCAAAAGGCACGACAATACGCCCACGAAAAGGGAATGCCACTCCACGAACACACGAGACCGCTTCAGGAATGATAAATGCAATTGGTTTCCAAAATATAGGTGTCAATGCTCTCATTAATAACGTTTCTCCTATTTGGCAGAAATGGGATATCCCAACAATAGTTAATATTATGGGTGACACAATTTCAGATTATGGGGTTCTTTCAGAAAAACTTGATAATGTTCCGGGAATTTCAGCATTGGAAGTAAATATATCTTGCCCAAATGTAGATGCAGGTGGACTTGAATATGGGCAAGATCCCTTAATGGCTTCAGAGGTGATATCAGTGGTTCGGGATCACACTTCACTTCCAATAATTGCAAAATTGACTCCAAGTGTAAGCAATATCCAACCTATCGTAGAAGCTGTTACACAAGCAGGCTCTCAAGCTATTACGATTTCAAATACTATTCCTGCACTTGCAATAGATATAAATAATCGCGAACCAGTGATTGCAAATGGTTTTGGAGGACTTTCTGGTCCTGCAATAAAACCGATTATACTTCGTCTGGTTTGGCAAGCAGCATTAGTTTCTAAAATTCCAATCATTGCTTCAGGAGGAATTGTTTCTGGCAAAGATGCCATTGAATTTATTATGGCGGGAGCGTCTGCAGTACAGATTGGAAGTGCTACTTTCTTAGATCCTTTTGCACCTTGGCGAGTCATCGATGAAATTAAAAATTGGTGTATTGAAAATAAAATACAGAGTATCTCAGAATTAGTTGGAGCTGCACAAGATATACGCTAGTATCTAGACACTCAAAATATGTTTATAGTAGTATCCAACTTTTCGGGGTGTAGCTCAGCCTGGCAGAGCGCTGCGTTTGGGACGCAGAAGCCCTCGGTTCAAATCCGAGCACCCCGACCACTACTTTGAAAGTAGAGAGAAATGCCAACTGGAACCCCTAGCTATATTCTTATTGTCAGAATAATTTCTGTTTTAGGAATGTCATTTTCATTGGCGATAGGACTATTAGCTTTAATAGGAGGATGGCTATTGATAGCAACTCTGTCATTCGTATGCTTTATTCCTTCACTAGGACTGCTTCTTATAGTAGAAAGAAAATGGGCAGAGCAACCGAATTATAATAACCCAGAGTAATTATTCAAGATTATTACTGATCTTTATTTCAATAATTTCATATCCAGAATCTGTGACAGAATCAGCTGATGCTATTTGCTGCACAGTTTCAAAACCAGTGATTACTTCTCCAAAAGCTGTATATCTTCTGTTTAAATGTGGTGCATCTGCCAATGTTATAAAAAATTGAGACCCATTAGTATCTGGTCCAGCATTAGCCATCCCCACGATTCCGACATTAAATTCTATATCAGAAATTTCATCGGGGATTCTATAGCCTGGCCCACCTTTGCCATTACGAGCAGGATCACCTGTCTGTGCAATGAAATTAGGGATGATCCTATGGAATATACAACGATCATAAAATCCTTCTTGAGATAAAAATACAAAATTATTTACAGAGATAGGCGCTATCGCAGGAAATAATTTTATAACAAAACTACCAATATTAAAAAAAATATGGGCATAGTAGTCCAAGAGTGGATCAATCTTCATATCAGGGGGGGCTGTATAACTAGGTGTAATATCTCACATCATTTCTCAACAATTTCAATATTAAGAATTGTTTCAGCTGCTTCAAATCCTGGTCTAGTAGGATCTCTAGCAGGCAAATTATCTAATATCTCTAACCCTGATTTGACTTCACCAAAGACAGTAAAGTCAGCATTAAGATGAGGGGTCGAGCCTAATGTAATAAAAAATTGCGATCCATTAACTGTCCCAATAGCATCTCTAGCCATAGATAATGATCCTACAGAAAATGTAAGTGGATTTTTTTCAGGAGGAAGAGTATATCCAGGTGATCCATATCCTTCTCCAGAAGGATCACCTGCTTGAGCAACAAATCCAGGAACAACACGATGAAAAATTAATCCTTCATAAAATGAATTCCGAGCCAAAAAGATAAAATTATTAACTAACTCTGGTGATTCTTTAACAAATAAATCAATATTAACTACTCCTGAATCTAATTGCAGAATTGCCTCATATTTAATATCTAAATCGATAGTCATTTCAGGAGGAGATTCATACCATCTTATAATTACATCTTCAGGTTGATTTGTCGCAGGTTCTTTTATTCCGGCAGGTGTAGGAACTGGAGGGGTATTTTGATCAATTTCTGGTGGACCCAACAGTGAGGTAAAAATCACACCACCCAAACTAAGAACCATAAATGCAATCCCCACAAGAAAAAAACTCTTGATATGTCTTTGCATAAATCCCATAGGACCAGAAAATTCTATTGGGACAGTTTCGTCACTGGCCTGTGTACGTACTTCCCTTCGACGTGTTTGACGTAGTCGTCTTTGCTGTTGACGACGTTGGTTCCTGCGATTAGTACTCACGGGAATTCTTACTCCTTGTATATTTATATTTGATCCGAATATCTAACTTAATTAAAACAAGCTTCACAGCAAACATCATCCGACTCGTAGAGTTGAATATTACTTTTATAAGGTTATCCATACTAAAACTATTATCCAGATAAATCAGCAAAAAAAGAACCGACATCTTCTGCAAACAATTCTGGTTGTTCGAGTGCAGCAAAATGTCCTCCACGATTCAATTCTGAAAATTTAACAAGATTATAGCGATCTTCAATCATTGAAATTGGAGCTGCCCATGGTTCTCTAGGATAACGTGCGTAGGCCGTGGGGACCTCAATCTTACCATCTAAATAAGATCTCCCTGCCATTTTTGCCTCATAATAAATTCTTGATCCAGATAAAATTGTCCCCGTCAGCCAATAAATCATCACGTTAGTTAAGATAGAATCTCTACTAAATGTTTCCCAAAGATCTTCTCCGTGATCCGACCACACCCAATATTTTTCTAATATCCACCCCAAAAGTCCTACGGGAGAATCATGAAATGCATATGCTAAAGATTGTGGTCGTGTCGATTGCATATGACTGTAACCAGTTTCAATATCACGAAAAGCTTCTTGTTCCATCAGATACTGATGTTCTTCAACAGTTAGTGATTTTTTTTCGATAGAAGTATTTCGATTAGCAGGTATAAAATTTAAATGTAATTTTAGTATCGCCTCAGGATGTTGTAACGATAAAGCGGAGCCAATAATTGCTCCCCAATCTCCTCCTTGAACACAATATTTCTCGTAACCTAAAGATTGCATCAAACCATGTAATCGCTCTGCAATTTCACCTGGATGCATCCCTCGATCTTTTGGTTGATCAGAAAATCCAAAGCCTGGCAATGAAGGAACAACAACATCATATCCCGGAAAATTAGTACCACCTTTTTGTAACAAAGGTGCAGCTTGCAAGAATTCAACGAAAGAACCTGGCCATCCATGGAGAAGTAAAATCGGTACACGTTTTTGTGATGCAGGACCAGTATATAAAACTGCATGTAGCTCTTCAGAATTAATAGGTACTCTAATGTGAGCTAATTTGTTTAACTCACCTTGTTGGTAAAACCAATCATATTCTCTTCGCCAATATGTAACTAGGTTCCTTAAGACAGAGTCATTAGTACCGACTTCCCAACCTTGATCTATATGTATGTCTGGCCAACGTGCTGCATCTATACGCCTATATAAATCATTAATTGCACGCTGACTAAATTCAATTCGAAATGGAGTGACAGGCATAGACATATCGCTAACACTCAGAGCATAAGAAATTAATATAGTTTGGTGACCCCACGGAGAATCGAACTCCGATTTCGAGGTTGAAAACCTCGCGTCCTGACCGTTAGACGATGGGGCCACTTGAAATATTTTCAAAGATATTCCAGTGTGAAAGGATATCAATGAACGACATAAGTTTCAGGTTTGATATTCATAAAATCTTAATTAAATTAAGATTTTTATCAAAAAATCGATTTTTATAACATCTACTTCTAGAAAAAAATAACTTACCCCCTCCCTTCTAGCAAATAACTCGATATATTCTATAGAGACATTTGAGCTTGGGAGACAAATATGACTACACAAGATACGCAGGGTGAAAAAGATCAGCGAACAGTCGTTGAAGAATTTTTAAATCCATCTCAAGGTTATTCAGCAGTTGGATATCAATTGCTCCTAAGGTTAAGGAGCGAACAATTACCGGGGATGTTAGGAAAGATTACTACCGCACTTGGTAGCGCAGGCGCCAACATCATGGATATTGATATCCGAGAAGCACAATCAAATCATATGATCCGAGATTTTCGAGTCCTTTGTGAAAATGAAGAACACGCGAAAACGGTAGCGGAAACAATTGCAGCCTTAGACGGTGTAGACCTTGAATTAGCATCAGACCGAACATTCCAATTACATCGGAGAGGCAAAATCGCAATCGAGAACAAAGTCCACATCCGGACTAATGCTGAATTAGCACATGTCTATACACCTGGTGTAGGTAGGGTTTCAATGGCCATTCATGACAACCCAGATGCTGTTTGGGCACTAACGATTAAATCAAATACTGTTGCAATCGTTTCCGATGGTACAGCAGTATTGGGACTCGGGGACATAGGGCCAGAGGCAGCAATGCCAGTCATGGAAGGTAAATCGATGCTCTTCAAATCATTCGCTGACATCGATGCATGGCCCCTTTGTTTAGATACTAAAGACACTGATCAAATAGTTGAAATCTGTAAAGCCATCGCGCCAACTTTCGGTGGAATATTACTAGAAGACATTTCTGCACCAAGATGTTTTGAAATCGAAGAACGACTTCAACCCCTTGATATTCCCGTCTTCCATGACGATCAACATGGAACTGCTGTTGTAGTTCTAGCAGCATTAATGAATAGCTTAAAAATCATTCAAAAAAGACCTGAAGATCTGAAGGTAGTGGTTCTTGGTGTTGGGGCTTCGGGAGTTGCATGTTCCAAAATTATGATGAACTATGGTGTGAAAAATGTTATAGGCTTTGATCGTACTGGTGCTATCTATGAGGGTCGCGATAATTTGAATTTCGCAAAGCAGTGGTTTGCTGAAAATACCAATCCTGAAGGTTTTGATGGAACTGTCGAAGAGGCAATGGATGGTGCAGATTTATTTTTAGGTCTTTCTGGTCCTCACCTTATTCAACCGGAATGGATTACAAAAATGTCAAATGATGCAGTTGTTTTTGCACTTGCTAACCCAGTGCCAGAAATTATGCCTGAGGATATCCCCAGTGGTGCAGCACGTGTTATCGCCACTGGAAGATCTGATTATCCTAATCAAATTAATAATGTACTCTGCTTCCCTGGTTTATTTAGAGGTGCACTTGATGCCCACGCTCGTAATATCACAGAGGAAATGAAAATTGTTGCTGCACGTGCAATTGCAGATGTCATCCCAGACAATCAACTGAGCGAAGAATATATTTTGCCATCAGTATTCAACCCAGAAGTCGTTGAAGCTGTAGCCGAAGCTGTTCGTCAAGAAGCTATTCGTTCAGGAGATACAAGAGAATTTGGGCCTCGAATATACGTATAGACTAGCCATATCTTTCTTCGATCCATGGATCGCCATGCATATGGTAACCATACAACTCCCAAAACCCTGGTCGGTCTTGGGCAACAAATTCTATACCACTAACCCACTTTGCACTTTTCCAAAAATACAGATGTGGCACCATCCCTCGTAAGGGTGCACCATGCTCTGGTGTTAATGGTTCGCCATTATGTGTATGAACTAGTAATACATCTGGGCGATCTAATTCAGAAATCGCTAGATTAGTTGTATATCCACCATAGGAATGAAAAATAACATACTTTGCTTCGGGTAATGGATCAGCAATTTTAAGAATTTCAGAAAATTGTACTCCTACCCAATCGTTATCATATTTACTCCAAGTGGTAACGCAATGAATATCAGTACGAACATCAACTTGAGGTAAAGACATAAAATCATCCCAGGAAAAAGAGAGTTCTTGCGGTACTAACCCACCAATTTGAAATTGCCAAGTAGCAAGATCAATACGAGGTATAGAACCGTAATGAAGTATTGGCCAATTTTCAACCAACCTTTGACCTGGGGGTAGACGAGGCCGACCATCAGGGAGTAACTCATTATTGTTCGTGGCATTACCGAATAATCCAAATGTCACGTAATATAACCTCCCGTATAATAAAATATGTCTATAACATAAAATATATCAGCAGTTCGTTATGTACATCCATAACGAGCTTACCATAGTGCACAATCATTGATATTACGATGTTGAAAAAAAAATTATTAGAAAATCTTAGCAATCAAAAGAATTTTAAACATAAATTTTTGATTAGTCTGATAGTCGTATTCATAGATCAAACTACGAAAATTTTAGTCCGAAATTTTATTAAAGAAGGCGATAAGTGGCCTGAAAACTTCAACCTTCTTTTTATTTCACACGTCGAAAACACTGGTGCAGCATTTGGTATTTTCCAAGGATTTACCAATTTACTTACTATTATCACATTTTTTACATTACTCGGGCTTCTTTATTTCATGTTAAAAATAGGCTTTACTTCTCATTGGCAAAATTTAGGCTTATCCCTCATTTTGGGAGGAGCAATAGGAAATTTTCTAGACAGATTAATCAGAGGATCTGTGACAGATTTTATAGACCCCATCTATTACCCTGCATTTAACATTGCGGATTCTTCAATAGTGATCGGTACTGGATTGATTCTATTGTTTGCTATTGTTGATAGAAATAATAAAGAAATTATAAAAGGGCATTAAATGACTGAGTGCAGAGATATCATAATTCAACAAAGCAATAGGCTTGATAAAGCAATTGTTTTAAGTATGCCTGAATTATCTCGATCTCAAGTTCAACGTATTATTGATAACGGTGGAGTTAGAATTGAAGGTAAAATTAATACTAAAGCCAGTTCACAAATTCCTGCAGGCACTAAAATTTCTGTCACTGAGCTTAGATCGCCAACATCCAACTTAATTTCGAAAAATATACTTTTGGATATAATTTATGAAGATGAAGAAATATTAGTACTTAATAAACCTGCAGGAATTCTAGTTCACCCCAATAAAGAATCTGAAGGAGCAACCTTAATCAATATTGTACGTGCACAATATCCTGAAATCAGTTCACTCGGTAATTCTGATCAAGGAGGCATAGTACATCGATTAGATCGGGATACGAGTGGAGTAATTGCATTTGCAAAATCAGCTGCTTCCCACTATCTACTCCAAGAGCAATGGAGAAAAAGAACGACTTTCAAAAGTTATCTCGCAGTAATTGCTGGTAAATTAGAACATCGCCAAGCAAAAATAGAAACAGATTTAGGTCCAGACCCTCACGACCCTCGTAGACAAGCCGTAATTGAAAATGGACGCCTGGCAAAGAGCGAATATAACATTCTAGAAGAATATGGTGATCAAGCAACACTGGTCGAAGTTCAAATTTACACTGGACGTACTCATCAAATTCGAGTGCATATGGCTGCAATAGGTAATCCGATCATTGGAGATACATTATATGGAACAGATTCAATTGATATTTCACGACAAGCACTACATGCATATCGCTTAGGATTCTCCTTACCTTCTAATGGTGAATGGAGAGAATTTTTGGCACAAATCCCTGTTGACCTAATTAAACTTATTGAAAATTATCGAAAAATCCATGCAACAAAACCAATACTAAAATTTTAAGGAAGTGTAATGCAAGACATACAAAACGTTAGAGTTCGCTTTGCACCAAGCCCTACAGGTGATCCACACGTAGGTGTAATACGACAAGCATTATGGACATGGCTATACGCAAAAAAAATGAATGGCAAATTTATACTTCGAATTGAAGATACTGATCAAACACGATATGTAGAAGGAGCAGTTGACCGCATCCAAAATTCTTTACAGTGGCTAGGCATAACATGGGATGAAGGACCTGATATTGGTGGCCCTTACGGACCATACTTTCAGTCTGAGCGTAAGGATCTATATAAAGAAGCAGCAGAAAAACTTATTGAAAACGGATTCGCATATAGATGTTTTGCAACACCAGATGAATTACGTGAAATGAGAGAATCACAACAAGCTGCAAAACTTCCTCCAAAATACGATGGCCGCTATCGTGACTATCCAAAAAATGATGCTGAAAAACGTGCAGAATCCGGCGAACCATATGTAATAAGATTTGCGATGCCACAAGAAGGTTCTACCACTTTCACAGACTTACTCCGTGGTGAAATTACATTCGAAAATAAAGAACTTGATGATTTTGTCATCCTCAAATCAGATGGTTTTCCTACTTACCATTTAGCACATGTTGTCGACGATACAGCTATGGAAATATCACACGTTACACGTGGAGAGGAATGGATACCCTCTACTCCGAGACATGTTCAATTATTTAATGCTTTAGGATACAAAATTCCTACATGGGTACATGCGCCTGTAATCTTAGGACCAGACGGTGGAAAATTATCTAAACGCCATGGAGCAAAATTTGTCTTAGAATACGCTGAAGAAGGATATCTTTCAGATGCGCTTGTTAATTTCCTTGCTATCACAGGCTGGGCGTTAGATGACCATACAGAAATTTTTTCTCGTGAACGTCTCATAGAAGTATTCGATCTAAAAGACTTGAGTAAAAATCCTTCAGGATTTGATCAGACAAAATTAGAATGGATGAATGGTCTTTATCTCCGAGAAATGGAGGAGAATGACCTTGTCGACATTTTTGTTCGTCGCCTTGAACGTGATCTGCCTGCAGAAATTCCTCGACCTATCGACTGGGCTCTAGTTAAGGAACTAACACCATTAGTTAGAGAACGAATAAAACTACTATCAGAATTAGCTTCTTTAGTCGGATTCTTTTTTACAAGTGATGTTCCCACTCCAGCAGCAGCAGAATTTTTAACAAAAAAATGGAAAGATCGTTCAGCTGATGCTGCAAATGCATTAGATTCTACTTCGAATATATTAGAACCTTTGCCAGATTGGAATGCTGATAACATTCAACAGGTAATGCGTAATACGGCTGAGAAACTAGAAATTCGTGCTGGAGACTTTTTTTCTCTTACACGTATAGCTGTCACTGGAACTCGTATTTCACCTCCACTTTTCGAAAGTATGGAAATTATTGGACAAGAACTCTGTATCGATAGAATTCGTCAAGCCGCTAACTCGCTTAGAAATACTCCTGCCAGCTAGAATAGAACATCCATTATGGGGACTCGTCTAATGGTAGGACAGCGGATTCTGGATCCGTAAGTCGGGGTTCGAATCCCTGGTCCCCAGCCATTTTTTTATTATTTTCGAATTCTTATCAAAATCTTGCGTAGAATAGCTCAATGCTCACATTCGTCATCAAACTTATACAGGTTAATATTGGACTAATATTCTTCGGGATTGGTCTCGCAGTAATGTTACAGGCACAATTAGGACTGGGCCCCTGGGAAGTATTACATCAAGGACTCGCCGATCAATTTAGTTATTCGACGACTATATTTAATTTGGAAATAGATCTCAGTAGCGTTGGAGTTGTCGCCATTATTGTAAGCGCACTTGTAATGCTTTTCTGGATTCCTCTAAAAGAAAAACCTGGAATCGGTACAGTCTTAAATGCAATCGTAATTGGGATAACAATCGATTTAGGAGTCTATTTTTTCCCTGAACCAAGTTGGATAGTTTGGCGATTTATAATGATGGCAATTGGCCCTATATTGGTTGCATTAGGTTCAGTTATTTACATTAGTACAGAACTTGGTCCAGGGCCAAGAGATGGACTCATGACAGGAATTGCAAAACGCGGTTTCCCTATTGGTATTGTACGTACAGGCATTGAAGGAACCGTACTAATTGCAGGAATTTTCCTAGGCGGAAATATAGGAATGGGAACAATATGGTTTGCATTTGGTATCGGGCCAATGATCCAATTTATGTCTAGATATTCAACGTCACCCACATTGAATACAATACGGAAATAATTTTAACATCTTAAAAATTGTATAAAGGTAGGAAAAATTTTTATAAAGATTTATCAAACGTTTCTTTAAATCTCTGTATTAGCAAAATATGCTCTTCCACATTCGATAAATTACCACCCATAGTATTAACGGATAAATGTGAAACTCCATTCTCAATCCATTGATGAGCTTCTGTAACTGATTCATCTAGATCGCGGCCAGCAATACTTATTCGAGCTTCCACACCAATAGATTGAGGATCTCTGCCTGCATTTACTGCCGACTCAAAAATTTGTTCAAGCCCATTTGCTAACTCAGAAGGTAATCGATATTGAGGAAACCATCCATCCGCCAGACGTCCTAAACGATCAAGCACAACAGGTGACATCCCACCAAACCAAATAGGAATTAATTTTTCAGGTAAAGGGTTAAGTCCAGCATCATCGATTTGATCAAATTCACCCTTAAAAGAAAACAGGGGTTCTGTCCAAAGACGTCTAAGTAAGGTAATTTGCTCTTCAATCCGACGGCCTCGACTATGAAAATCTTGTCCTAATGCTTCATATTCAACAGCATTCCAACCTACTCCTATCCCCAATCGCAATCGACCTCTTGACAATACATCGATTGCCGCAGCTTGTTTAGCAACTAATGCCGTTTGCCGCTGTGGAAGAATAATAATGCCAGTTACAAGTTCTAAGCGATTTGTAATCGCCGCTAAATAACCAAACAATACGAAAGGTTCATGAAACATTGATTCGTGATCATACACCCCATTAAAACCACCAACACGATCTCTATTTGCTCCTAAAACATGATCATATGCTAATAGATGATCATATCCTGCATCTTCAACAGCCAATGCATAGGCACGAATATGATCAGGATCAGAACCAATTTCTGTCTGAGGAAAAACAACACCTAATTGCATTACTTCTATTCTCCTGGTTGCTTGACCACTCGAATATACGGTAATGGAGATTCCCAGCCCTCAGTGTATTTTGTTTTTGCATCTTCATCTGAAACTGATGGAAGAATAATTACATCATCCCCTTTTTGCCAATTAGCAGGTGTAGCAACCTGTTCTTTTGCAGTAAGTTGTAATGAGTCAAGTAATCTTAGAATCTCTGCGAAATTACGACCTGTGCTCATAGGATAAGTCAAAGTAGCTTTAATTTTTTTGTCAGGTCCCACAATAAATACAGAGCGTGCAGTGGCATTATCTACTGCAGTTCTTCCAGCAGATGTATCACCAGCATCAGCAGGGAGCATATCGTATAGCTTAACAATATCTAGGTTCGGATCGCCAATAAGAGGATAATTTACTGCATGACCTTGAGAAGATTCGATATCCTTTGACCATGCTTCGTGATCTGTTACTCCATCTACGCTAACACCGACTATTTTACAATTTCGTACAGAAAATTCTGGCTCTAAGGCAGCAACAGCACCTAATTCAGTTGTACATACGGGGGTGAAATCTTTTGGGTGGGAAAATAATAATGCCCATCCATCACCAATCCATTCATGAAAAGAAATTGAGCCTTCAGTCGTATCAGCTACAAAGTCAGGTGCCTCATCATTTATTCGTAAAGCCATGGTACTCTCCTAACAAATCTTATAGAGTCGGTATATAAATATACACTATTTTGTTGAGTAAGAAAGTCAAGATTATTAAATTATTATAAGAGATCTGATGTCCACGTTGTTTTGGTAGCTGTTTGTAATGACTGTTCTACATCGGCACACATTGCATAAAAGGCACCTATTTGCACTACATCCGTCATGGTATTACTTTTCCGACCAATGCCTTTAATTTCTGTTTTATGTTTATCAATATAGCTCCAATAGGCTCCTGCATTATCTGTCACAAGGTGTGTAACCCAGGCTTGTAATGGCATATAGAACCAGTCAGACTCACGTACTAATTCATCCAAACGATCCGATGCAGCAAGTGATTTTAGTACATCGCCTGGAAATTCTTGTACCAATTGATGAGCAATTTGTTGAATAGCTGACCAATAAAGAGCTCGAACAGGACGCAAACCATCTGAAATAATTCTCTCGATATCGTAACTGCCTTCATTTACCATTTTTGACCATCCTATTACTTATTAACCAGTGGCACTGGTGGGACAAAACCACCTATCAATTCTGATAAACTTTGAGCAAAATCAATTGTAGTTCTATCACCGAGATAAGGCCCTACTATTTGAATGCCAACCGGCAGACCATTCTCAGAACATCCTATGGGTGCAACAGTAGCTGGTAAATGTGCCATGGTTGCCATACTAATCCACCCCAACTGATCCCAATATGATCTCTTTTCACCATTAACTAAAATTTTCCTCGCATCCTTAATCGGTAATGCATCATTCTGAGTAACACTAATTGGATTATGTTCTGGCGCAGTGATAGATGTCACCGGCATCAACATTATGTCAAATTTGTTGAAGAAATTACTCCATTCTGCTCGAATTTGATGACGGCGCTGATTTAAAATTAGCCAATCACGATGTCGCACTGCAGCACTTCGAAAACGATTTGCCCCAATATCTAATTGCTCGAGACCAAGTGCATCTTCTTTAATTCCAAGATCCAGTAAATATTTGTGAGGCATCTCCAATCCTGTCCCAGACATCAGTAATGAGAAATATATACGATAAACTTCTTCAAAATTTCCTATTGCTGGTCTGGCCATTTCATCAACAGCAATACCATTACTAAGTAAAATTTCTACAGTCATTTTCAATCTTTTAGAAACAGTCTCATCTACGGGAAATAATGGGTCATCCAGCCAAGCAGCAACACGATAATCAGATAATGAGGTATGGCGAGGTTTGGGTAGATTCAATTGCCATGCACTAGAATGATGGTATTCAGGACCAGCCATTACTGATAAAGCCAGATCCAAATCCTTAGCACTTCGCGATAGAGGGCCGACGACAGATAAATCATCTTGTATCTGTGGGGAAGGTAGAGGTTTCATTTTTGGAATAATTCCTAATGTAGGCTTATGGCCATATACACCACAATAGTGAGCAGGTGTTCGTATAGAACCTCCGATATCGCTACCCAACTCTAAGCTAGTCAGGTCTGCAGCTAATGCTGCTGCGGAACCACCAGAAGAACCTCCAGGTGTTTTCGTTAAATCCCATGGATTAGAAGTTATACCGTACACATCGTTATACGTTTGAACGTCACGTCCATACTGTGGACTATTTGATAACCCAAATACTATTGCACCTTCCTGTATCAATGCTTCAACAGTCGGTGAATTTACTTCACCGATTCGACCAACATTCCTACTATCACCCTCTATCCAAGGGAAATTTTTAACCTCAATTAATTCTTTGACTGTCATAGGAAGGCCATGTAACTTGCCCCAATTCTCACCTTTCATTCTTGCGGCATCAGCTGCTTCAGCTTGTTGAATAGCACGTTGAATATCAAGATATACTATCGAATTGATGGAATTTACATCATATTTTTCGATACGCGAAAAATAATATTCCAGCAGTTCTCGAGAACTGATTACGCGGCGTTGAAGAGCATCAAGTAATTCACATGCAGAACTATATTCGATCTTATCCATAGAACATCACCACATTAAATGCTACAAAAGAATCAGAAATAATATCTTTTGAATCTACTTTCTAAATATATATACACAAAGTAGATTATCAGAAAGCACTAACAAGGAGATTCAAAATGGATTTTTCAATTCACTCAATTAATGATTATCACATTCACTTTACAAATGAGGCACTAAATCAAGTAGCAGACTCCATAGAGAAACTCACTCCAGAAGAAATGCATTTTCGACTTCATGCAACTTCAAACTCAATTGCTTGGGATGCATGGCATATTTTTAGAACAGTAGACAACCTAATACATTTTTTATTCGAACGTGACGCACCAGTATGGATTCAGCAAGACCTTTGGGAAAAGTGGAACTTACCGAGGGTCGATCAAGGGACAGAAATGACACCAGCAGAAGCTTATGCCCTACAATTTCCTCCTGGAGAGCAATTAGCACAATATGGAAGAGATGTACTAACCGCTGTCATTCCAAGAATAGAGAAAATGACTGAGGAGTATTTGCAAGTAGAACAACATGTATTTCCATGGGGGAATCAAACGAGGCTATTTGTCATGGGAAAAGTAGTCACGCATTCAAGTAAGCACCTTGGTTATGCAGCTGCTGCTATCGGCTCATTAGGCAGAGAGGCTCCTTCATTTTAGGTGATTATGCTCCGATTAAGACAGCTATGTTTAGTAACCAATAACCTAAACCAAACTGAAAGAGATCTTAAAAGTATCTTTGGATTAGAAGTATGTCATCGTGATCCAGGTGTTGAGAAATTTGGATTACATAACTTCTTAATGCCAATAGGCACAAATTTCCTCGAAGTTGTAGCACCTTTCCAGGAAAATACTTCAGCGGGACGCTATCTCCAAAAAAAAGGTGGAGATAGTGGATATATGATCATAATGCAATGTGATGATGTTAAAAATACTAAAGATAGAATACTTTCATTAGGCCATCGACTAATATTAGATAATAAAACCTCTGAGACAGAGGGAATTCAGATACACCCTAAAGATCTTCCTGGAGCTATAGCAGAATTTCGATCAAATAAAGGAAATCAGGATGTTAATGGACCATGGGCACCCGCAGGGCATAATTGGACTTCATTTCAAAATTCGGGACCAACTGATCAAATTAATTCAGTTACTATTCAGTCAAAAAATCCATTCCAACTCGCTTCTAAATGGAGCGAAACATTAGATCGGCCTATTAATAAAAATACAGATGAAATATCTTCAATTAATCTTGATAATTCAACTCTTCATTTCATTAAGAATCCAAACAATGACACAGAAGGTATAGTTTCAATCGGCTTACAAGTAAATAATCTTCAGAAAATACTTTCAACAGCAATTTTAAGAGGTTGCAAAACAACTTTGGATTCTGTGATCGTGTGTGGAGTTCGATTTAAATTATTTGAAGAAAACTAAGACAGATGAGACTATTCTTGAAACAAAGTAATCAATGAGTCAAATTGAGTAAAGTGAGATACACATGGGCAAGCTAGATGGGAAAACTGCGGTAGTCACAGGTGCAAGCCGTGGTATTGGTCAAGCGATAGCTGAATTGTTTGCAGCAGAAGGAGCAGCCGTCATATGCGCTGCAAGAACAATTGCAGAAGGCGATCATAAAATGCTTGAAGGCTCTCTCAATCGCACAGTAGAGAACATTAAAAAAAATGGCGGTAAAGCCGCTATGGTACAAGCAAATGTTTCTGAAGAGGATGAGTGTGTGCACCTTATTGACTCAGCTAATGATATATTTGGCCCTGTCGATATTCTCGTGAATAATGCTGCATTAAATTATTATATTCCTATAGTGGATTATCCTACGAGTCGTTGGGTAAGATCATTTGCAGTAAATGTACACGGTCCTTTTATTCTTTCAAAACTTGTATTGCCTGACATGATGGAAAGAAATCAAGGAGCAATAGTTAATATTTCATCTGGTGCAGCAATTGGTCCTGGCAGAGGACCCTATGAAGATCAGAATGTTCGTGGAGGAACTATGTATGGCGCATCAAAAGCAGCTTTGGAACGTTTCACTCAAGGACTTGCACAAGAAGTGTCTTCGTACGAAATAGCAATTACTGCCCTGTCACCTTCACAAGTAGTACCAACGCCAGGAACAGTATTCCATAAGTTAGTTGAGGGTATGGACGATCCCAAAGGAGAACACCCTAATTTTATGGCAAAAGCTGCACTTCTATTAGCAAGTGAAAATCCAACAAAAGTTAACGGAAGAGTAACTTATAGCCAGCAAATTTTGTCAGAATTTAACTGGATTAGAAATCCGCGAGGTAGAGGTGTTAAACCAGATAGTCTCGGTTCAGGCTATGCACAATCATAGTGAAGAGTAATAGAGTTCTACGAAAGTGAATATGCAATGAACGATGCACTTAAACGTTTGGGAGAAATAAAAAAACTTGAAAATCCTTTATTTATAGGTTCACTAAGTGGTTTTACTGATTCAACCGGTGCTGCAACCACTGCAATAGACCACCTTATTGACGTATGGAATGCACAGTTAATTGCAGAGATCGATTCGGAGCACTTTTTTGACTTTACAGTACAACGACCAAGAGTAGGTTTTGAAGATGGCAACAGGGTAATTAATTGGCCAGAAAATAAATTTTATATTGCACGACCTCAAGGTTCTGAAAGAGATTTCATTCTTCTCTCAGGTGTGGAACCTCACTTAAGATGGAGGCAATTTTCATCTTTAATTGTAGATTTTGTTGAAGAATTAGGTTCATCAATGAGTGTCACACTTGGTGCACAACCTTCAGGAGTTCCTCACACACGACCTATGCCTTTATCACTCTCAGCCTCTGATCCTTCATTCGAAACTCTTTTTGGATTAAAAAGTCCATCATCGCGATATCAAGGACAAACTGGAATAGTTGCAGTCCTAAATTTAGCACTTCGAGCAAAAGGGTGGTTGAATGCGTCTTTATGGGCAATGGTCCCACATTATATTAATGCTGGACCAAATCCGAACGTCGCAATTACATTAATTGAACTAATCGATCGAAGTTTTGGCACTAATACTGACATAACATCTTTAAGAGAGGAATCAGAAAGATTTGAGGAACAAATTCTCTCCGTCCTTTCAGCATCTGAAGAAGCAGGAGACTATGTACGACATTTAGAACAACAATTTGATAGTAGTCGTCCTCCACTTCCATCACCAGACGGGAATACAAAGATTGAACTCCCTGATGCTCAAGATTTACTGGGAGATCTCGAACAATTCCTTAAAGATCAACGAGAAACCGATTGATAACTAAAATTTGATTTTCAGTGAAAAACTTACCGACTTTATCAATCGTAATCCCTGCATATAATGAGGAAAAACGTATCGAAAAAACTATAGATACGCTTCTAAATGAAAAAAATGAATTAAAAATTAAAGAAATATTAATCGTCGATGATGGAAGTATAGACAAAACATCAAAGATTGTTCTAACTAAATCACATTCATCAAACATCATAAAACTAATCCAACTAGAGACTAACCAAGGAAAAGGTGGAGCCTTACGTGAGGGTGTAATGCGTGCAACTGGCGAATATATAGGTTGTTTTGATGCAGATCTTTCTGCGTCAATAGACTCCATACCACATGCAATTACAATGCTTGAAAACGATGCTGACGTAGTGGTTGGAACTCGTGTAACACCACAAGGTATAGATCTCAGAAAAACACAACCATTGAGACGAAGATATGCAGGGAAACTTTTTTCGCTATTACAAAGATTAATTGTAGGAATACCTTACAAAGATACCCAGTGCCCCTTTAAGCTTTTTACAAAAGAAGCAGCAACTGTCATTTTCCCTAATCTAGTTATTCGACGATGGTCTATAGATGTCGAACTACTGGCTCTAGCAGAAAAAAATAATTTTAAAATTATTGAGTTGCCCATAATTTGGCAACATGTGGATGATTCCAAGGTAGCATTAGGCCCAAAAATATTAATTAATGTAATTTCAGAACTTCTAAAAATACGTCACAATATAAATAAATTACAAGATTAAGATAATCTCGATTGATCTGTCCGTTTTGATTGCTAAACTAGTTTGCCGAAGGAGTGTAGCTCAGCTGGCAGAGCATCGGTCTCCAAAACCGAGGGCCGGGGGTTCGAATCCCTCCACTCCTGCCACATGCCCAGGTGGTGGAATTGGCAGACACGCTGTCTTGAGGGGGCAGTGCCCATTAGGGCGTATGAGTTCGAATCTCATCCTGGGCACCAACACTTAGTTGGAAATAATGCCGGTGTATTGTATAAGTAAGTACGACATAATGCGGGAGTAGCTCAGGGGTAGAGCGCAACCTTGCCAAGGTTGATGTCGAGGGTTCGAATCCCTTCTCCCGCTCCACAAAATTCTTATTACATAAGCTTATTTTACTATCCACATTTTGACATAAAAATACAAAGAAGACGGGGCACAAATAGCTCTGAAAAGTGTATTTTTGTGCAAGATATATAGATAAAATATGAAAAATATGAGATCAATTCTTAATATTGCACAAAATTTACACATAATATCTTTGAGATTTGCTTGTTTCATAACTTAGGTCGATGCACAATCAATTCTCGTGATCGGCCACGTCGCCAAGTGGTAAGGCAGGGGTCTGCAAAACCCTTATCGCGAGTTCGATTCTCGCCGTGGCCTCCAGAATAAGTTTTTTTTACTTAAATTATTGATTGAGAAATATCTGCACGTGCTTCACGAACGACCGCATTTGGTGCAATTTCAGTACATGCACCACATCGAATACAAGCTTCATCATCTATAGAACGATTACCTACTTCACCTTTAAATGCATTGACTGGACATATAGCTACAGCATCTTCAATTCGTCTATCGGCAGTATTAGTTACACGGAATTGAGTCATAGCGGGAATTGTCAAAGTAGAATCTTTTCGATCAACCACTAAAGCATCATATTCGTGCCTAAAATGTTGCAAAAGATTACGCATTGGCTTAGGACTAAATTGACCATGGACACAATTCGAGTGTTGTAAAGTGTCATCAATCATCTTGAGATTAAATTCATCTTCTCGTCGTCCATTACCTGCCATGATTCTACGGAAAATTTCAGTCATACGTTGATTACCTCCATGGCACGTTGTGCAACGACCACAAGATTCTTCTTCAACAAAATCAGAAATATATTCATTAAGGATAATTAAGTGAGTTCTATCAGATACCCAAACAATACCACCTGAACCCATCATGGCATCATAAGGAACAAAGGAAGCATTTTCTAAAGTTAATGTAGGAAGAGCTGATGCCGGGACTAAACTACCCAAAGGGCCTCCAGATTGAATAGCGACAAGCTTTTCACCTGGATTAATATTACCGCAAGACTCTAAAACATCTTTCATAGGAGTCCCAAAAGGTAATTCCATAAAGCCTGTGTAAGGTATATCACCAGAGAATGAAAATAACCTAGTCCCACGCATAGCTTCCGTACCATATTCTTTATACCAAGAACTTCCATTTTGAAGCACTAAGGGTACATGTGAGAATGTTTCAACATTATTCACATTAGAAGGCTTCATGAATACTCCAGCTTGAGCAGGAAAAGGAGGTCGGATACGTGGTTGACCGCGTTGTCCTTGAATAGATGAAAGAAGACCTGTTTCTTCTCCACAAACATAAGAACCTGCTCCGCGGACTACTTCTAATTGGAATGAGAATTGACTTCCCAAAATATTATTACCAAGTAATCCTTTTTCTTCCGCTTGCTTAATAGCATTTTTTACTCGTTCTACACCAAGTGGATATTCATCACGTATATAAATGAAACCTCGCTGTGAGCCAGTGGCATATGCTGCGATAGCCATACCTTCAATCAATAAATGAGGGTCACCTTCTAGAATAACTCTATTAACCCATGCCCCAGGGTCTCCTTCGTCAGCATTGCAAACCATATAATGTTCAGAATCAGAAGCACCAGCTAAGAAATTCCATTTCATCCCAGCAGGAAATCCTCCGCCACCTCTACCACCTAAACCACCATCAAGTAACTCTTGCCTCACATCATCTGGAGTCATACCACGATATAGAATTCGTGCAAACGAAGACCATCCACGCGTTCCAATATAATGTTCAATAGAGTCAGGATTTGTAAAACCAATTCTTTTAATTAAGCGTCGTTCATCAGGTTCATTCTTAAAAAATGGATGCTCTCGTAAATTTATCAGAGAAGAATGTTCACCTGATAACAAACCAATGCCTAGATGCAATGCAGCACCTGATCGATCGATAGCTTCATCAATAATATCGGTAATATTGCCTAGTTTTACTGGGCCATAAACAATACTTGTACCATCGGGCCAGGTAATAGTGACCAAAGGATTTAGCCACTGCATTCCATATCCATGGTTTTGACTGACATCCAAAGCTGCATTGCGTTCAGTTACAAGTTTGATTAATTCACGCTTAATCTCTAAAGCTCCATTAGCCATTGAAGATGTGTCTATCGCCACATCAATACGTGGACGAATAGGATTGCACCATTCTCTATAGGCTAGATCAGCATTTTCCTTAATACTGGTATAGGAATTTTCAATATTAAGTATCTCAGAATGCAGTTTCGTTTCCTTCCTCAACATATTCGCCATTACTTATAGTACGAGCCAACTCAATAGCTCTAGCTACCGATAATTTACCAACGACATCTCGTTTATGTTCGATCTGTTTTTCAATCCAAATAAGTGGAGCAAGTTCACAGGCACCATTACATTGACCATTAATTATCTCAACCTGATTATCATCAGTTCTATCACCAAGCTCTTTGAGTTTGAAAACAGCCAACATCGCATCACGAATACCATTAGAATTTTCTAATCGACACGCTGGACCAGAACACCAACGAACAGTAGTTGCTGCAGGAGGATCGAATCGATATTCATCATAAAATGATGCAGCGCCGTATACATGAGATGGAAACATTTTTAGATGTTCAGCTATTACTTCAAGCGCCTCATCCGACAAATAACCATATCGGTGTTGAACTCGATGAAGAGCATCAAGCAATTTACCATCATCTGGCTTTAGGTCAGATATTAGTGATCGAATTTCCGCTCGTGCTTCTGTCTCTAAAGGCATGTGACCACCCTACTGCAATAGAAATTTAGCGTCATCTAATATGTACCCAGCTACTTCGAAATATAAACATTCATACCGATCTATTCAAGAATATTTACCTGTTGATTTATCAATTCAGCGACCCGTTGTCCCATACGTATTGAATAGTTTTGTCCACGGTCTTCGGGATATATTTGAGTAGTATTTGCAAGATATAGTCCTTGTATTGGACTTTGATGAGGAACAATATCTTTATGGTATAAAGAATGGACAATTGGTTGTCCTGCACGATCTACAAAAAGCCATTTTTCTAGAATCCAAGAGTTCGTAAATTTTGCATTGATCCTTTTTATATATGGAATGTATGTCTCTAAAAGTTTCTCAGGTGAAAAATCTAAAATTGGATCTTGAGGATTAGTATAGTTTGAAAAATATACTATATATTTGCCGTCGTACTCTTGGTTAGAAACAAAATTTGTATGTTCAACAGTAACTACAAAAGGACAGTCTTTGTCAGTCATTGTCATCCAATAATATTCAGATAATGGTCTATCCAATACGAGGACTAAAACACTAGCCCACTGATATTTCACTCGAGTTAACTTTTCAAAATACTCTTGATCCAATGAGGCAATTTCAGGTGCAAGTTTTGCGAAAATCCCTGACGGAATAGTTGCAATCACGGCATCAGCAGAAATCTTTACTAATTTATTTTCTTCCAGAACATTTACTCCAGAAACTTTTCCATTATCAATCAAAATATCATCAGCAGGCATAGATGTTTTTATCTCTCCACCTAAAGAAATAATTTCATTAGCAAGTGTATTAACTAACCGACCAAAAGATCCTCTTAAATAACCTAGTTGTTCTCCTCCAAAAATACCTGAGTCCCTAGAGGCAAAACGTAAATATACCTTCCCCCAAAACCAAGCCATCGACACATCAGATGCATGTTCACCAAATTTTGCACTTAGCAATGGCTCCCATACCTTTTCATAGCCATCATGTCCTACTTTTGAAATAATCCAATCCTGTGCCTTAATACCTTCATATTTTTGCCAATTAGAATTTTTGCGTAACCATAAAGCTGCAAAACCCAATCTGAGTCTAGTAATAAATGAAACTTGATCAAACTTTAATAAGTCAAAGGGGCTAGCAAAGGGATAAATTTTATTATCTGTATTTATTGCAGTACTAGAATCATGCCAAATAAGATCATCGCCTAAACCCAATTCGTTAATTAATTCAATGATTGTGACATCTGACCTAAAAAGATGGTGGTAGAAGCTTTCAATTTGCTGACCACCAATCTCAAAAGTACGAACTTGTCCACCTAATATTGGCCCAGCTTCAATAATAACGACTTTATGATTAGATTTTACTAACTCATAACCAGCAGCGAGTCCAGCAACTCCACCACCTATGATCACTGCTTTCATTAATTCCTACGTCCATTCTTTAAAAAATCCCATTTTGATGAACCAAACATTTGTAATGACGTTTCCAAACGCCAAAACAAAATTATCCCTATAAGGGTCACTGGAAGTAGTACAAATACATGTACGGTTATAATAAACGCAACTGCTACAGAACTGCCAACCCCTAATAAGATAAGCATTTCGCTTCCAAAAAATTCAAATGGACCTACTCCGCCAGAAGTACTAGGAGCGATCATAGCTAAATTCGCAGCGCTTACCACACCTAAATATGTTAGAGGATGAATAGATAAACCAAACGACAAACCAACAAACCAAAAAGCGACTGCTTCTAAGGTCCACGATATAAAAGACATTGCAAGTACGCTCGTAAAACCTCTCAGTTTTCGTAAAGCTAATAACCCAGTAATAAAATTACTTAACCATTGTCGTAAATGAGGTCGAAATTTATTCGGAGTGAACGACAACAAAATATGCATTTTTCCCCGAATAAGATCAGCTTTAATCGCTAAAAATGCAATAAAAATTATACCTATCGTAAAACCAATACCGGCAATAATTGCCAGTGGCTGTAATATCGAACTATTGCCAAGCGTAGCAATAATAATCATGAGAAAAATTGCCAATACTAATCCATCAAATAAACGTTCAATTACAATAGTTCCCATGACTTGCATTTTGGGAGAGGCATAACGCTTCTCTATTATCAGTGCACGTAAAATTTCACCAAGGCGAATGGGCAACAAATTATTAGCAGCATAACCAATCAATATAATTGACATCGATTCAGAATTAGAAATATTGATAGAGTTTTTCAATAGTGAGGACCATCTTAAAGAACGCAAAATCAAAGCAAGCGTATATGGCACTATTGCTACCAATATCCACGAAATTTGAATAGAACTAACTGTTTCACGCAACTGAATAAAATTAATGTCTCGTAGTAATAAAATTAAAAAAAAAGTACTAACTATGATACCTGATAAAAATCGCACTTTATTTCCCATAACAAACCTATCTAAGACTATCGTGGTAAGTATGCCTCACCATAGAGTGAACCTACTGAAGATTCATCTGCTTGATATATCAAGAAACTAACTCCATCAATTATTAAACTACCATCAAACGTTTTCTCTCTTAATGAATGAAAGGTAATAGATCTATAGCTAGATTCATCAAACCAAGAGCGATGACGATATTGAACACGCCTTGCATATTGCAAGGTCTCAAACATACTTCCAGGCACTGAAGCTTTATTAGTAATCAAAATAGGCCGTGCTGAAAAATCGATTAGCGAGAAATAATCTCCTGTCACGTACTTTACATTATAATCACGCAAATACCATGCCCAAGGCCATGAAAGTGCTGCTGCAGTTTCAATATAAATTGGAGTTTCTTTTTTTGAATGTATTATTTCAATTTCATCAAGTACAAGCTTAAGATCTGGAGAGGTTTGAGTATAAATTAATGGCTCAGTTGGAATACTTGCATTAGAGAAATTAACTCTCAGACTTACAACAAGCATAAATATAAGTGTTATAGCGACTAGAAAAACAGGGGTGAACAATTTAGTGATAGTTCGAATAGTATAGGATGCACGAGATAAATATACATTATTATCTAACATATTCCCCAGTAATTTAGCTGTAAGGAACACTAGCGGAACTGTCAAATGTACTAGCAACCATGGCATTTTTTCTCCAGCTAAGGAAAGGCTAATAAAAGTACCCAAAAACCACCATGTCAGAAAAATTGAATTTTGATCTTTCTTCAATAAAAAATATACAGCCCCACAAAAGCCTATAATAATAAGGAATAGCTCATATATCGGTAGCATTACAATATAATAAAACCAAGGTTGTTCACCTCGTTGAACATCTTGTTGATCAATCCAATAATCTAACGATCCCCAGATACCTGAATCGAATCCGCTTAAGTTTGTAAACAAAGAAGTAAACAAAAGGAAATATATAGCGCTAAAGACAGCAAAACATATTAGCCATCTACGATAGTTCCAATAAAGTCCAACACATAAAACCCCGAGAAGAAGAATTGTAATTACAGAAAATTTAATAAATCCCATAGATTCATCGGAGATTGTAATCGATAACCATGCAATTGGGATTGTTACTGCAGCAGCCAACTGAGTTGCAGTAAGAGTACCTAAGATGACAAAAAGATCGTAATCCGGATCGTTTAATAAAACGCGTAATTTAAATCGTTTTATTGGCATTAGCAAAGTAGTAACCCACAGAAAAGGGAAAAGTATTAGTAAATAAATTAACTTCAAAGGTGGGCGTAATGAGTACTCTGAATGAACGAAAATTAACCTGTAAGCAAGTAAGAAATTCAGATAGAGTAAAATTATAGCTGCTGTTAGAAACGTAGTTTCTTTCGTTGTAAATGACAAAGCTAATACAGCTGATAAAGCTAACAACCAAACAAAATTTCTCTTCTCACGATAGCGTAAAATGGAACATATAATTAGTACTGTCCATAAAGCAATGAATACATCATTCCTTGCAAAGCGAGAATAATAAACAAGTGATGGTGAAAGTGCGAAAAATAATGATGCAAGGATCATTCCAGAATTACCTAGCCATCTCCTGAAAAACAATGGAGTAATTACAAGAGAAGTTCCGAATACAGCTGAAGGTAAACGTGTTACAAAATCCGAATCACCAAAAAATCGATAAAATAAAGCAATGATGTGAAACTGAAATGGTCCATGAGTCATGGGATCGTGAATATATGTCATTTCTTTCATAAACACCCACGAATATAATGCATGTAAAGATTCATCATGATGAATAGCGCGAACATCAAGATCTATAATTCTTAAAATAAATGCCACTAGAGTAATCAGAAGAATTATGAGTACTGTTTTCGATTTTATAAAGTAATTTTCTTCTAGCATCACGGGACCTTGATAATTACAGAGTTATCTTGTTCCCAAGCAATGTCCCAATCCTTAAATCGATCCACTACGTCCCAACCAAATAAACTTTTTTCTTCACGTCCAATATATATATGTGTCACGTGATATTTTTTAGCATTTTCTAACCCCAAATTACTTGATCCTGACCTATATATTTGATCGACTGCAGCAACACGATCATCTAAAGAGAGTTCGAGACCACGCCATTGAATTTGATGGCCGGGCCAATTCAAAATTGTTGGGATACCACTGGCAGCAGCAAGATAACCACCTTTACCGTAAGCATGTGTAATTGCTTGTAATAATATATGTTCTTCAGGAGATAATTTTTCTTTAGCATAACTAATCGCACCATACAAACCTGGATCACTGGCCTTAAGGTAAACTACAGCATCTATATTCGCTTCCTGATTTTCGTGAGCACGGCTTAATGCCATCATAGGAGAATACATATATGAAATTCCATATATCAGGAAACAAATATATAAAATGGGAAGAAAGTATTTTATATTTTTACTAGTAAATATGTCATTAGAATAATTGATTGAATTAGGTAGCTTATTCACAATCATTCCTATCGAAATTGAGCTAGCCACAGCCAAAAGTGTCCACACGTGATACCAGATCTTAAATACCGTATTAAATCTACCTGGTGTTCCTGTAACAATGTTAAATAATTCAGTTAAGAAAATAATCAAAAACGCTAACGCAACCAACAATAAGCTAAACCCTAAAGCTTTGTTATTTTTATTGTCATGATACAAAGCTTGCTGTAAAGCAATAGCAATAATTATCGTAATTACTACAAGCGATAACCATCCACTTCCCCTATCGAAAATTACTTTTGAATTGCCAGTTATCATCTGAATTAAGATAAAAATAATGGTCACAGGTACTGCAATTGCGATAACGAAACCCATCACGCGATAATTGACTGATAATCGAGTGGTAGAAAGTAAAATCAAAACAGGCAAAACAGGAATCAACCAGATCAACAATAGATTTTTTAGACCTGTTGTTTCATTAGTGACCATACCTAAAGCAATAGAAGGTGATTCAAGATTTATTATAAAAGGTGCTGCAAAAATCAATGCGACGCATATTGGTAATGTCAAATATCCACAGGTAGTCGATAAAGCTACAAAAAATTGATTTTTATTACGCATGTTGACAAAAATAGCGACCCCGAACCAGATGAAACCATATGACAGAACGTCCCAACTATTGATACAAAATAATGCAGCGAAAATCATAGCAACCGCAATTAATTTGAACGGAGACTTTAGCCAACATTTAAAGTCTAATTTCGATTCATAAACATAGCTCTTTACTATTATCGCAATAGCTACTATCGATAATGGAAGTGCCAGAACATGTGCGTGAAGATCACCAAGTAATAAAGAAAAGGCTGGAAATTCAACTATCGGCCCGTCCAAAATACGAGTAGCATACCACCACCACCACCATTCTTTAAACAGTGTTCCACCTTCCTTATAAATGGTAAGCAATGTGTCAATTAAGTTATAAAATCCAGCAAGTGGAGCAAGCCATAACAGACCCATGACCGCTGAAAAACCTACAAAAATTTGTGAACGGAAACGACTAATCTTATTGAGATTAAAAATATCTAAAGATAGTCCTAAAATAGCTACACCTGCCATTGCACCAACCATTGCAAGGCCAAGGTTAAATGCTATCTCAGGTTGGTTGATCGAAATACGACTAACAATATCTACTCCTAGATGACCTAAATGGTAATAAGATAGTTCTTCTCCGGATAGCCAAGGATCTAATGGAGGGAAAGAATCTGCTCGGTTCACTGCCATCAATATCATTAAGTCCATTGGTTTTTCAGTATTTTCTGCATTAGGAACTTGAATTCGAACAAGAGTAAGCAACGAAAAAATTACTAAAAAAACTATTTCACTGACTAGAATCAATTTCCATTTAGAGATAATTTTTGAAAATAACTCACGATTAGTGAAGTAAAAAAATATATTCGCAAAAAAACAAATGCTAATTATTATCCATAATAAATTATCTCCATAATCGAATAGCCTCGACCAGCCAAACCACCAAACGATCAAAGCCAGAAAACTCCATCCGATAGACTTCGCATAGAAAATTCCAATAGTGCGCATTGAACTAAACAAAAAATATGAGATTGGAAAACCTAAGCAACCTATAAGAAATGTAGCTAGATACCAACGAACTATTTCAAACATTAGTTATCTATACTAATGTCACCCAAAAGGGCATCTACAAAAACTTCGGCATCAAACGGGATCAAATCTTTAGCGTTTTGACCTACGCCAACAAACTTAACTGGCAATCCAAATTCTTTTACAATTGAAAAAACTATACCCCCACGAGATGAACCATCTAATTTTGTAAGAATAATACCTGAAACATCTACAGCGTCAGTAAATGCACGAGCTTGAGAAAATCCATTTTGACCGGTACTAGCATCAAGTACCAGAAAAACTTCATCGGGATCACGTTCAATTTTTCGCTTCACAACGTTACGTAATTTTGCCAATTCTGCCATCAGGTTATTACTACTTTGCAATCTACCTGCTGTATCAATCAATATGACATCATGCTCTCTTGCAATAGCAGAGTCTAATGCATCAAAAACAACTGCTGAAGGATCAGAACCATGTTGATGTGCGACTACATCAAAATTAAGTTCTCGAGCCCAATCCTGTAATTGATCAATTGCAGCAGCGCGAAAAGTATCTCCGGCTGCAGCAATTACTTTTTTATCCTGTAACTGATATTTATACGCTAAACGACCAAGGGCTGTTGTTTTCCCACTTCCATTAACGCCTACAATTAAAATCACCCATGGCTTATATGGTAAATCATCCATTTCAGAACTCTCAGAATTGAATAGTAATAACCGTGAAATCAACTCTTCACGCAGTGCAGAATATATTAAGTGAAGAGTATCTAATTGTTTTAATTGAATGTTCTCAATTATTTCAAAAGTAGTATTAGCTCCAATGTCAGCACTTATGAGAATTTCTTCTAACGAGTCCCAAAAATCATTAGGAATCGAATCACGTATGAATAAATTATTTAAACGAGATAAAAGAGAATTTCGCGTTAATGAAAGAGCTTGATCCGTAGCACGATCGTCAGTTTTATTTCTTCGAAATATTTTCAACATTCACCTTCCACAGTGTAGAATATCGAAAAGTTCATAGAAAATGAATATTAGAATACTGTAGACATTTGATCGATTTTAAGAGATAACACTTGAGAAGTAGAATCATTACCCATGGAAACACCATATATGGCATCACCAGACTCTATAGTGGAACGATTATGCGAAATCACAACGAATTGAGTTTTTTCTTTTAACTCTCTTAACGTTCCAACAAAACGCCCCACATTCGCTTCATCTAAAGCTGCATCAACTTCATCAAGTACTACCATAGGTGCGGGATTCACTGAAAGTAGCGCAAAGAGCAAAGCGACAGATGTCATCGAGCGTTCACCACCTGAAAGAACATTGAGATTAGATATACGCTTCCCAGGCGGTTGAGCAAAAATATCTACTCCAGGCTCATTTTCTATATCATCGTCGATATTTGTCACGCGTAATTCGGCTTGTCCACCTCCGAAAAATCTTTGAAAATATTCACCAAATCTAATATTCACAATTTCAAACGTTTCTAAAAACTTTGATTTTATTAAAGTACGTAATTCCTTAATAGCACTTCTTAACTCATTCTCAGCTAATTCTAAATCTTGAATTTGATTGTTTAAGTAGGTGTGACGTTCTGATTCTTCACTCAAATCTTCAAGTGCTTCTAAATTAACTGGACCGAGATTACGAATTTCTATGCGCAAATCTGCAATACGAGTGCGTAATGATTCTACATCAGTATCTGAGGCACCAGTTATAGGTAACATAGGTAACATGACATTTTGTGATTCATTCTTAGGAGATTCGATTTCATCAACATGATCAAGTTCAGTTGAAGTTTTCATAACAACTACACCTTCAGATGTAAGTTCCATTCCTTCAAGGTTAATTTGTGTCAATAAATCACTAACGGATTTCGCAGATTCATTCAAATCATTTTCACTAGATAGTAAATCACGTTCGGCCTCAATCAAGTTACGTTGTTCATCTTGTTTTTTGGTTCGCAATTCGCGTTCTAAGCGTTCAACTTGTGCTAGTGAATCACTTGCGGGACCAATAGATTCTTTATTTTCGCGACGAATCAACTGGTTATTAACTAAACGCTGTTTATAATCTTGAAGTGACAAAGATAAATCTTGTTGTTCACGCGACAGAGTGGATAATTGATTTTGTTGTTGTTCTAACCTATCAATCGACCTTCGATATTCTTCTTCACGTTCTTTGCGTCGAGCAATTTCAGCAGCTGATTCAGCTTCAGATAAAGCTAGGATCCTTGTTGCTTCGTCCAAAAGTGAAACCATATTTTCACGCTGTGCTGTTACTGCAGTAGAACGATCTCTTAGTACATTAATTTCATTAGATACTAATGATAGCTCAGAACGAATATCATTTTTCTTTGTTTGTAATTCCTCTGCAGTGTCTTCTGCAGTAATCTGTGTTTCCATTGAGAGCTTTAACATTTTCAATTCGGCTAATATTTGACTACAGATTCTTCGCTCACGAGCTTTTTCCTGTTCAAACGCCCTTAGTCCATCTTCTACATTTTTTAATTGCATCCGGGCATTTATAAGGAGTAATCCATGCTCCCTTATTTTTTCTTCAGCAATTTGTGCTCTTTCAGAAATCTCATTAATTTGAGCAAGAGTAGTATTTTCTTTTTGTGGCAGGGTTTCTAATTCTCTTTTTAGTTGGAATTGTTCCACATGTGCAGTTACTGAACCACCAGAAATACCACCATTCTGGCTAATAACAACACCACTGCGTGTAACGACTGTTCCAAGACCACGACTAGCTATTTTCTTTGCTGTCTGTAAATCTTCGACAATAATGACCCTGCCCAATAATGTATCAACGAGCGGTCTATATAATGAATCAGTACTCACCAATCGTGCAGCCACACCGACAATACCCTTTTCATTGAAAATATTGAGTGGGTAGATATGCTTTAAATCTTTTATAGGATAAACAATAGTTGAACCTAGAGAATTTTTTTCTAGATATTCGATAGCATTAAAAGCATCTTCAGAAGATTCAACTACGAGGGAAGAAAGATGTTCTTGTAAGGCACCTGCAATGGCATTTTCTAAACCTTCAGGGACGTCAATCAGACTGGATAACAAATCAACAATACCAGCTAAATTTGTGTCTGAGTGATCAGTATTTTTTGCTACACTTATGAGAGATTTAGATCCTCCTTTCTCTGATGACATAGTATGCAAGAGGCGTTCCAACAATTCACCACGTTCTTTCAGAGCATCTAAAGTACTTTTTGCACTTGTTAATTCTTTTTCGACCGCAAAATAATCTTCTTGCAATTTTTGGGAGGTATTTTCAGAAAGTACTAAATTTTGTGTTGCCTCACGAATACGATTAGTTAGAGTTTTTCTTGCACCTTTTCTGAAAGTGGACCGATTTCTATAGGTTCGAACTTGTTCAGAAAGTTCTTCAAACCTTAATTGTTCTGTCATTCTGATACGTTCACGTTCTTCCCGGCCAGATTCTTGTTCAACTAAACGACGCTCAATATCTTCACGCTCGGCTTCCAGGCGAGCTCTCCGTGCTTCATTTTCACTTAAGGAGCCTAAAATGTCTCGAGTCAGTGAATCAATATCAACAACTGCTTTCTTACGTATCTCTAAGTCACCACGAGCTTTTTCAACACTTGACGATAATTGAACCATAAATTCATCATCATTCTGACTTGATGAATTTTGAAATGTTTTAGCAGAAATTGCTTCTGTCAATTCTTCAGTTCGCTCTTGAATTAGTTGCATCCGTTGTTCACCTAATGCCACTGCTTGTTCCAATCGCAAACCTTCTTCAGAAGTCTCCCTATCAGTATTTTGTAACTGTTCCAATGCCTCGGTACGTTCTTTAAAAGTGCTTTCAATTTCAAGTAATTGTTTTTCAATATTTTCTAAACGAGATTGAACCATTTGGAAGTTTTGTGAATTTTGATCATGTCTCGCTTGAGATGCAATTTGCTTCTCTTTAGCAATTTTAAGGTCATATTCAATCACAAATTGCAGTGCTGAAGAGAGTTCAGATGTGAGTGAATGATATTTTTCAGCTTTTTTTGATTGTCTTTCAAGTTGTTTCAATCGAGGTTCAACCTCGCGAATCAACATCCGTACATGACCCAAATTATCTCTAGTTTCGGCAAGCCTTCGTTCTGACAAAACCAATTGTTGCCGATGTCTTTTTAAGTCAGCAGCCTCTTCAATCATTTCTCTTCGTTCATTTGGACGCATAGCCAAAACTTCATCAACAAGTCCTTGAGACATATGTGCATATGAATTTTGGCCAACTTGAGCACGACGGAACAAGTCTAAGACATCACCCAAACGTACCTGACTACCATTAATTAAATACTCACTTTCACCCGAACGATGCGCTCTTCTTGTTACAGAAACTTCACTAAAATCTATAGGCATCCATCCATCTGAATTGTCTAAAGTTAGAGTAACTTCAGCCATCCCCATTTGTCGTCTTTTTTCAGATCCAGAAAAAATAACATCTTCAGTTTTGCGTGCTCGAATTTGTTTTGTAGCTTGTGCACCTAAAGCCCACTTAATAGCATCAGCAACGTTTGACTTACCTGACCCATTGGGACCTACAATGACACTCATTCCATTGCCAAATTCAAATTTTTGGCGATCAGCAAATGCTTTAAATCCATGAACTTGTAGTCGTCGAAGATACACTACTTAGAATCCTTTTCATTCAATCTTGAATATAATATTTCAAGGGCACTTGATGCAGCGTGTTTTTCTGCTTGTTGTTTTGTAGAACCGATACCACTACCAAATAATTCTCCATTTATAAAAACTTCTACAATATATTCATGTCTATTGTTTTTATCAGGGCCTGATTTTTTAGATAAAACATATTCTGGACGAATATTCATCCTTTCCATCACTAATTCCTGAAGTTCACCCTTTGGATTCAACAACGTTTCACCTTGAATAAGTAATTCCAATTCAGGCATAAGAGTTTTTTCAATAAACGCATGGACATCTTCAAGACCTTGATCCAAATAAAGTGCACCGACCAATGCTTCATATGCCCTCTCAAGATTACCCTCTCGAACTCGTCCCCCTGTCCTGTCTTCGCCACGGCCTAAGCGAAGGGAATCCCCTAGTTTTATTTGAATAGCAATTTTCGACAATGTAGGACCACAAACTAAATGTGAACGCCATTCTGTCAGTCTACCTTCATTAACATCTGGGAAACGTCGATATAAAGATCTTGCAATTACCATACCTAGTACTGAATCGCCTAAAAATTCTAATCGTTCATTATCTTCAGTTGGATCATCAGGGTGTTCATTTGCATATGAGGGATGGGTAAGTGCACTATGTAACAAAGTTTTATCCTCGAAACTAATACCTAAGCGTGCTTCAAGTTCTTCATATAAACTCTGTTCAAGTTGCAGTGATTCATCTATCTTGGCAGACACATTGAAGCCTTTACAAAGGAGTTCCTTATGGCCTTTAAAAACACCTTTTATCTTTTACTAATCATTTTTCGGCCAAACCAATACCTTAATGGGTTCATTGCCTGCCCAAAATTTATAAACCCACAGTTGCTATCCTAGAAACGAGAAGCATTGGTGTCAAGAAAAGTTAATGTGCTTATTCACCCTAACATTCAAGATTTGTGTACAAATCTTCCTGAGGAATATCTACAACTACTCGAAATAACGCTTGATATAGCTAATAAACAAAGCATTACTCTATGGGCAGTAGGTGGAATTGTGCGTGACACAATCTTAAGAAATCAAATTACAGACCTTGATTTAATAGTAGAAAAAAATATCTCCAAACTTGTAAATGCAGTTAATGAAATTGTTGGAGGAGTAATAAAATGGGAAAAGAAGTTTGGTACTGCATCGATTATTACTGATACCACGCGAATCGATTTCGCATTACCACGGGAAGAATTTTATCGACGAACCGCAAGTCTACCTTCTGTCAAGACTGGTGTAACACTACAAAAAGATCTACACCGAAGAGACTTTAATGTAAATGCAATGGCTCTATGTTTAAATAACAATCAAGATCTTGAGCTACACGATTATTTTGGAGGAGTATTATCGCTTCAAGAGAGTAACTTCAAGACACTTCACACACTTTCTTTTCAAGATGATCCTACCCGAATTTTTCGTGCGGCAAGGCTCTCAATATTTTCGCAATTGCTTCCTGATAACGATACAAGAAAAGAAATCGATAATTTTAAAAATGCAATACAACGTTTATCAGGAAAACGATTGTGGAATGAATTCTCCATAATCGCTGAAAAAGGTAAATCTGCAAAAATATTATTACTTTTAGAACAGTGGAACGTACTTGAAAAAATCCATCCACAACTTAAACTGTCAGAGCAAACGTATGCCATCTTAAAATATAGACCATATCCCTTACCTGCCGAACATTTAATTGTAGTTATGCTGGTGCCATTAAAACTAGACTGGGGACATGCGATTCTAAAACGTCTTAATGCACCTAAGAACACATTCCAATTACTCGAAGATGTTAGAAAATTGATACAATCAGACTCAAGAATAGACATATTAGAGATTGAAAAATTGTCGCATACAAGTGATGCGTCGAAAAAAATAGCGAAATGGTTTGATAGAAATAACCAAATTCTAATTCAAACTAAAATTAAAAAATTTGAACAAATAAAACTTTTTTTAAATGCTGAAGATTTATTAAGTTTGGGCATATCATCTGGGCCAGATATAGGTAAAATATTGCAAACACTTCGTGAAGAACAGTTCTTTGAAAGAATTCAATCAAAACGACAATCATACTTATTTATAAAGAACTATCTTAGTAAAAAGTGAAATTACATGACTAATTCAAATACGAGAAAATGCTACGTATGCTCTACGTTAGTTGAACAAAATTCTTTGGCGCAACAGTGCATTGTTTGTTCAAATTACTTTTGCCTTAATCCTTATAATTCTGATGAATTTCGTGATTGTGGAGATGCAATTATTGGTCCAAGCATGGGAATTGAGTATTGGTGTGAACCATGTATAGAAAAATTAAATGCCGCGGAAGACGAAACTTTTTCCACATCCCCTCCTCCAATATTTGGACAGCTATCTCAAGAAAGTGAATATCTCCCAAAAACTAATCTGACAGATAATATAAATACTACTGGACAAAAATCGCCACCATTAAAGAAAAAAACTAAAAAAAATAGACGATACAGAAGAATTTAGAATCAAATGCCCAAAATTATTAATACTAATCCTGGCAGAAGACCACCGCCTTCACTACCCAAGATTGGAAGACAACACTCTACTTTCTCCCTAATATTTTGGTGTGCGATAGGGGCATTTATTGGCCTCGAAGCCAGCAATTTATCCACTGCGGCATTGGAATGGTTTCAATTAGGTTTGATTGTAATTATTGCACTCTATATTGCTCGAACTTACCGAATTTTTGCCAAAAAAATGATCAACAAAAAAAGACGCTCTAATACAAAAAACACTTGATATGTAAGTGTTCGATGAATTTCTACAATCTAATCCCCTATATTTTGTGTTTTATAAATAAAAAAATTCTTAATCTAGATACGGAGCTGACAAAAAAACAGAACATATCCTCATACCATTCCTCATTTTGGTTTGAAAGGGTAAAATGTACTTGGAATAATTTTAAGAGATAAGTGCTGATTATGTCTGAACACGACCCTAAACTAGTTCATGATAATGAAAGATATAAAGTAGAAGACACAGATTTTAAATCTTTTACAATGTCACGTACACTGCTTTATCCACACCAATCAACCAGGGGACATTCACATCCATGGCCAGAAATCTATGTCTGCACAGATGGTGAAGGTACATTAATACTAGGTAATCCCGATGAAAGTTTTTCAATTAAAAAAGGAGATCTACACAAAATTGATAGCAATCGTTTCCATAAAGTCGAAACAATAGATGGTGTAGAATTTCACTGTTTTTTCAAAGGGACTCGAAAACACTAGAACAATAAAACGTGCTAGTTCTGCCCTCCACGAATAAACCAATTTAATTCAGCATGATCGTTACTCTGTAATGGTGTAAATCCTGCACGGAGTAAAAAATACATACCTCTTCCATTTTTCAAAGGAAGTACGGCCCAAAAATTATTAATATTTGTCTTGGATAATTTTCTCTCAACAGCTAATAATGCTTTCGTCCCGTATGCATGTCCGCGATCAATGTTATTGATAATCAACGAATGAATTATTATGTCTTTTTTTTGCGGAATATCTTTTATAAAAAAAAATTCACCCACGTTATTTCCTTGTACACGAATTTGATGTCTAAAAGTTTCTGGTTTTGATATCGCAAATGAGCCGCTAATTTTTTTTGAAATATCAGTAGATGGATCAGAATGATCTTCAACTAGTTTACCGTGAGATATAATCACCTCGTTGTAACGTGCCCAAGGACCACCCATCAAAATAGCCATTCATTTACAACGCTACTTACATCATTAATTGTGATATGGCGTATATCTGGATTCGGTAAAGCATCAAGGAAAATAGAACCGTACGAACGATTACTTATGCGGCTATCAGCAATGATAAAAATGCCTCTGTCTGTTGAACGTCGAATAAGTCTACCAAAACCCTGTCGGAATTTTAAGATTGCTTGAGGTAATGTATATTCGCGGAATGGATCTTGATATTGCTCTGCACGACCCATAAAAATAGGATCACTTGGCACTGAAAAAGGTAACCGCGTCAAGATCATTTGCGATAAAGTATCACCGGGGATGTCAACTCCTTCCCAGAATGCTGAGGTCCCAAAAATTACCGAAGCAGGATCTTCTTCAAGTCTTCTAATTAACCGCCGAGGAGAGCCGTCTAAACCTTGAGCAAGCAAATTCAAATTATTCGAACTAAGCTCTGTTCTTAATATGTTAGCTGTATTGCGCAATGAGTTATGTGAAGTAAACAATGTTAATGTTCTTCCCTTAGCCGCCATAGTGGCTTCACTGATCAAATGGCATAGTTCCTCTTGATAATCAATATGATTAGGATCTGGAATATCATCTATAACCAGAACTAAAACTTGATCTTTATAGTTAAATGGAGATTCAATCTCAAAAGTATCTACTTCTGAAAACCCAATACGGTTTGCGGTAATGTTAAAGGAGTCATTTGCACGTATAGTTGCGCTAGTCCCTAGAATAGAATGAAGATTAGTAAAAAGAGATTCATCTAATATTGGAGCAACATCCAGTGGAGCAGATTTTAATTTAACTTCCCCGTCGCCTATAGAAATCCACACAATATCATCTGGTACCTGATTTAAGATTGTTCTATCTATACAAAATCGATAATCATTAACTATCGAAATAATCTTTCGCAGTTGCACTAATACAGAATTGTAATTATTAATTTCATTTTGTGATAAATTGATAATTCCATCAATTTCTTGCAGATTTTTACAAAGAAATTCTAATGTAACGTCTAATTCAATAGTCTTTTCTTCTATTTCAATCCAATCAGAATATGAACGGTTTACTTTTGATAAAACAAGATCAAATCGTCGAGGGCGCTTTTCATTTTCATAATGGTCTCGAGCAAATTTCCTGATCTGTTGAATATAAGCCTTAATTATCTTTAAAAATTCCTCAGTAGTTGCATAAATTCTCTCATACCTGGCATCGAACAGATTTTTATCTATGCTCGCAATATTTTTTATGTTTTTTGTCACATCACGTAATATGTTATCTAATGAAAAAACATCAGTGACATCTTTACTATTTAATTCAATAAAAAATTCTCTCAACGAACGAGGATCAAAATTTGAACCAAATTGTTGCGTAGTTACTTCTTCCAATCTATGAACTTCATCCACAACTAAATGATCAAAGGAAGGTAAAAGCTGTTCATCATGTATAAGATTAGAGATCAACAAAGCATGATTAACCACAACTAAATGTGAGCCTTCTGCACGCTGTTTAGCACGAGCAATAAAACATTGTCCTTTTTTCACATAATCACACGCTCGTTGAAGGCAGTCTGATCCTTCTGCAGAAATTTTATTCCATGTAGGTCGCTCCTCAGAGGTGATATAAAGTTCACTTAAATCACCAGTCTCAGTCGTTGGAATCCAATTCGCGATTCGACCAAATAAACGAGCTTCTACCTGATTAAGAGAGTGATTTTGCTCAATTGCTTCTTGCCAACGTTCTAAACAAAGGTAGTTAGATCTGCCTTTTAATTCAGTAAAATTTAATTCATCTATATCATCCAATTCACTAAGATTAATGCCCTTAATAGCCCAAGGAATTTCTTGATCCATTAATTGATCTTGCAAGTTTATAGTGTGAGTTGAAATAACAACACGATCATTATTTCTGCCAGCATGGATCAATGCAGGTATTAAATATGCCAAAGACTTCCCAGTACCTGTTCCAGCTTCAATTAGTAATTGTCCCCCGTACGCTAAATGCTTTGCAAAAACATCAGACATTAAGTATTGACCCTCACGTATTTCATAATATGGAAGAAGCTCTGCAGAAGATTGAAAACTTGAAAAAACTGCCTCAATGTCAGCAGTTTTAACATGCTTTATTTCTTCAATTGGATCGAGTATGTCACTAGTGGAGGCAGCTACGGGCACAAAAAAATCATTACGAGTTTTTTGATCTGAATGGACAACAGATTTAAGCGTATCATCATCCACGACAATATCTTCAATTAAAGTAGTTAGATTCCATTCAGCAGATTTTGCCATGAAATAGAATTGAGAAAGTAATTCTTCTGGTGATGATTTAAGTAGTTCCAATAATTTCAAAAAAACATCTCGAGTAACTTCTGCATCCGCAAGTGCACGATGCGCAGAGTTATGTTCAACGCCTACTAATTCTGCGAGAGAACTTAGGTCTAAGTGAGATGCACGAGGAAACAATATTGAGGAAAGTTCCCAAGTATCATAATTTATATTCGGAAATTCAATCCTGGCATTAGCTAAAAAAGCCAAATCAAACTTAATATTTTGCCCCACAATTGCAGCATCACCTATAAAATTAATAAGAGGGGTGAGTACATCGCTAATCTGGGGAGCATTTTCAACATCTTTATTTGTTATGCCAGTTAATTGCTCGATAGCTTGAGGAATTGATCGATTTGGATTTACAAATGTCTGAAAAGATTCAATAGCATCACCTTGAAGATTAAATTTTGCTGCACCAATTTCTGTAATTGCATCTACTGAAGAATTTAATCCCGTAGTTTCAAGATCTAAAGCAACAAAATCAGTAGTCAATTTACAACTCTTCTCTAGAGTAAGACATTATAAAGTATCTTATTCAAAAAAACTTCCTGATATTAATTAACGAGCTATTCTAAACTGCCATCAACAAACTTCACCCATTTACCATCGATATTTTTATGAGCAGAATGAAAATCACCTTTGTGAAGTTCTTCTAACAACTCAGAACTTGATTGAACTTTTTTGGAAAATATCGTAGCAAATGTCCCTATTCCGGAGGTAGAATGAGCATCGCTACCTCCCGTCCCTGATAAACCCAAAATATTAGCCACTTCGAGAGCAAAATAATTTTCTTGTGGAGTATTAGATCCATTAGCTACTTCAATAGCATCCACATACTTAAAAACTTCCATTTTTTCGGCGGCTTCTTCTGGTGAAAAATCAAATTTTTCACCAGTCCGCATAGCAGTAACAGGATCAAAAAGTCGTCGAAAGGGATGAGCAATAATGATAAAAGCACCATGTTCATCTGCAGCTTTACGAAGATTTTCTAATCTACGAATCCCAGATATATAACTTGGTAATCCAAAAACAAGCATATGACCTGAATCAGTGGAGACTTCCATACCGAAATTAATTAATAAATTTTTGTGTTTTTGACGAAACAATTCTTGAGCATGTGGTTCTAAGATAAAATCATGTTCCGTCATAGAAACAGCAGTTAAATCATTCTTTTGCACTAATTCAACTAACTCTTCTGGCTTCAACATAGAGTCAGAAGATGATGGTGTAGTGTGAACGTGTAAATCTATCCGTGTTCCATCAAAAATATCATGCAATTGTGCAAGACTCACTTATCTAACAGTTCCAGTGTAAATCCCAAACAATGAGCATACCTGTGGTTTGCGAACCGAGCTAGAGGAAATTCAACTATTCAAACTCAACTCAATTAATACAGGTATTAGTAAACCATAAACGCTATATATAAGAAAAAGCGAAATTACAATCATGGAGCTAACTCTTACAGAAAAAAAATACAGAAAAATGTGAGTTGAAGCCATTAGCACAAGTAGTAATAGCAAAAATCCTATCAGACCCAAAAAAGAATAAAATATGACAAAAAATATTCCTAAAACCATAGCAATTAAAAGAAAACCATTGACAACAAAAATTAAGTAAATTGGTGATTTTTTTAGAAATTCAGGGGCAATTCTATACCAATTAGGATTACGGAAAATATATACCATGGTACAAGTTAGACCTATAAATCCAGCGAATAGCCCAGATGCACAACCTGTTAATAATATTAAGAAGGGATCAGAAAACATCATTATTATAGGTTTTTATATCTGCATCATCATTTCGAATTGTAGTAAAAACTTCGAAAACACTTGCCCCCACCTGCTCAAAATCAACACTTAACTCCTCAACTTTTGCATTTTCATGTATCCACAAGTATACGGCAGGACCTGATCCACATAGATGTAAATTAGGTGCTCCTTTCGAACGTAATAATGCATAATATTCAATCAATTCTGAATAGTGATCCTTTATAACTGATTCAAATACATTAACCATATCAACAGTAGGCGGTGGCAAGCCTCTATCAATTCGGTGGGCAATACGTTTAGAATGACTTCCAGCACTGAATTTGTCAGGGTGTATTTGAGAATATAGCGTTGCTGTCTTATTTTGAATCTTCGTGACTGTGGGCAATAAAATTAAAACTCGTAACCGACTCAAGTCTTTTAAGGGATGCACTATTTCTCCCCTACCTGTACATCTTGCAGTACCGCCATAAAGAAAAAAAGATACATCTGAACCAATGCGACTGGCTATTTTTTCAAGATCTTTTAATTCCCATTCTAAATTCCAAAATTTATTCAACCCCCTTAGTACTGCTGCTGCATCTGAAGAGCCTCCCCCAAGACCGGCAGAAGAGGGGATTTGTTTGTCAATGGTAATCGCCACATTAGGATCGCATCCAACAATTTTAGCTAGTTCAATTGCCGCACGCCCTGCTAAATCATTGCTTGGATCAATGCCCTCAGAGTAAGGTCCAGTAAGATCTACTGATAATTTTTCAGATGATTGTATCGAAATCGTGTCAAACAAACTGACAGTTGTCATCACAGTATCAATATCGTGAAAATTATCGCTACGTTGTCCAGTTACTTCAAGTGCTAAATTAATTTTTGCAGGTGCTCGAATTTGCATCAGATTAATTGGCATTTATTTCACCGAATTCTCATGGCAGCAGGATTATTATTCTGTAAAGCACAAAATAATAAATACCAATCCCGCAAAGATAAATGTTGTGCTCTTAGACTAGGTGCAATATCAGCTTCACTTAAGACTAAATCAATATCTGCAGTTAATAGCCCCAATGCACCAGGAAGAACATTATGTAATTGCTTACGCGGACTCGAAAAACCTGCACGAAGCAAATGAAAAAAGGATTTACGATCATCATTAAAGATCGGGAGAGCAGGTTCAGGAAAGTTATCAATTCGTACAACAGATGATTGAACTTTAGGCATTGGCCAGAAGGAAGAGGAATCGACATCAAATAATTTTTCTGGAGAACCAAAAAATTTAGTACACATAGACAAAAATGATTCCTTCGAAGACCCCCCCACAATCCGACGAGCAACTTCGCGTTGTACTAGAATTACAATACATGCAGGCAGGACTTCACTCTCTTGTATCTTTCGCAATATTGGCTGGGTAATGTAATAAGGTAGATTACCTACAACAACAAAAGGAGGTTTAGCATCTGCTTCCAAAAGTATATCTATCAAATCAATCTGCAGTATATCTGCTGCAATTACAGTTAAATTATTGTAATCACCTAGCCGATTCCGTGTAATTGCAGCCAATTCTTCATCTAATTCTACTGCAATTACAGACTTGAATTTATTCACTAACTCTTGTGTAAGTCCTCCAGGCCCTGCACCAATTTCGATTACTGTTTCAATACCTTCATGCTCTACAGCAGTTGCAATATCAAACATGACCATCTGATTAATTAAAAAATTTTGGCCCAATTTTTTTTGAGGAGACAAATCTAAAGTTCTTAAATAATTTGGAAGATCTTTTTTTCTACTAGGAAATTTGTTAGAAGATTTAATACTACGTCGTGGCATTTAATTTACCGCTTCAGCCTAGGCATTTTGATAGGTTGTGCCCTACTTTCGAATAGTCTCACAGTCTTACGCATAAAAATAAACTCAAACTCAGCTACCTTGCGGCACCCAATATTACTGATATACCGCTGCTTCCTTCCGGACCTGACGGAGTTAACCAGATATTGCCGCGCAAGACCAAGTTCTCAACATTTATTATAATTGCAGTTTCCGATCAACCTATCCTCCAGTAGGAATTCAGCCCCGCTAAAGCGGATTGCGGGTAAAGGGCACCGCTAGTTCCCCGCCTAGCACAACATATAAATCGTAGCAGTGATAACCTTTGTTGCGAAGTAAATCTAGATTACAGAGACATTCAGAGCTAGATTAAATTGGTATAAGAATATAATTACATCGAAAAATATTTGATAGTGAGGTGTTTTGTGCGGATATTATCACTCAGTCACCGATTAATGCATCCCAGTATAGATAACCATAATATCTTCAACTCGCCTTCAGTGTTTGACTATGAAGCGATAGTCGTTGACATAGGCGGTATTGCACAAACAATTCAAAATGCAATTTCAGCTAATGAAAGTTATCTAACGTATTCGGATCGACAGATAGTCAATGGGGAGTCATTAGATGATGTTATAGGCATAAAAGACATTCTTCACCAACGACAAGAAGAGTTTACAAAGGCGCTAGAGAATGGATCTATTGTTGTTGCGTTCATTGATGCACCTGCACAAATCACAGGAGTTAAAGGGTTTCAAGGACTTGATAGATACTTTTTCTTACCTGCACCCATTGGAATAAATTGGGATCATTCAACCATTAAGGGAGGTGAAGGGTTAGCTTTATCAATTTCGAATGATAACCATCCTTTGGTAAAGGTTCTCGAAGTCTATCGAAACGAATTACTTTATCGATCTTACTTAAATGAAAACGCACCCGGTATTGCAGGTAAAGTAGAGATAATCGCACGCTCATCAGGTAATGCTGTTTTAGCGGCAGAATTTAACGCACTTAATGGAAGAGTCATATTTCTGCCTACTCCTATTCCATCACTAAGCCAGACTACTTCTCAAAGAGAAAGTGAAGCATTCGTCATAGCATTTCCAGAATTATTTAAGCGCATGGACACTCCTCCACCAAGCTGGATTCAAGAAATTAATATCCCTGAACTTGACGCACTCGAGGCAAAAGAAAATTTGCGAAAAACAGAATTAGAGAGAGTAAAAGAATCCTTAGCTGAAGCAACTTCACTAGCAGATAGTAAAAGAAATCTAAGAAATATTTTGTGGACAAAAGGTGATCATGCTTTGAAATTAGCAGTAATAGAGTGTGCAGAAATAATAGGATTCTCAGTATCAGAAACCCTAAAAAATGAACTTATCCTAAGTAGTCATGAGAGAGAATTATTTACTGTAGTCGATGGATCAACTGAAGCTGTAGACATGAGTCCACATTATATACTTAGATCACAAATTGATAATGTCATCGAAAAAGAAAACCAAGCTCCACGTGGATTGATCATTGCGAATGGTCAACGCCTGACAAAACCTGAGGAACGCCAAAATGAAATTAGTGATCCACTTCGAATTGCAGCTGAGTCAATTGGGTACGCAGTTCTAACAGCACAAGAGTTATTTAATATAACTATCGCAGCATTGAATGGACTTTCACCAGAGAGTTTAGAAGAAATTCGTGAAAAGCTATTATCAACCGATGGGATTGTAGATCTAACCGAAATATATTCAAAATCCGATTAAGTCTTCGTGAGCATTAAGTTTCAATATCAACCAACTGCAACTCTCTTTCAATTTCAGTAGGAATTGTATAGTCAATACCTGCAATATTAAATCCAAATAGTTGTTCGAATTCTTCTCTATAGCCTTTATAGTCAGTTAGCTCATAAAGAGTGTCGTTACTGACACGACTCCATATTTCAGAAACAATTTTTTGCACTTCATCTAACATCTCAAAATCATCAAGCCGTATTAAATTATCTGCATCAGTCTTAGGGGTAATATTGCTTCGCAAATAATCACGAAACAAACGGCCGATTTGATGAATAGTTTTTTCATGAGTATTACGTTCTTTCATTATCTTAAACAAGATACTCATATAGAGTGGGACAGCAGGTATAGCACTAGATGCTTGCGTTACAACCGCAGTATTAATACTTACCCAAGCACCTCCATCATTATTAGCAAATAACTCGTTCATTTCCTTAGCGGTGGACTCGAGGTGTTTTTTTGCTTGACCTATAGTCCCATCTCTATAAATAGCAGCAGACACCTCAGGCCCTATATAAGAATAGGCAACTGTTCGGAACTGATCTGAAAGCAAATCACCTTTTTTTAAGAACTCGACCCAATCTTTCCAATCTTCACCGCCCATTACTTTTACAGTATGAGTAATTTCATCTTGTGTTGCAGGCTCAAGTTCTGCATTAGCAATTGAATGATTTCTAAGGTTAAAGGTATAACCTTGATAAGGATCACCTATAGGTTTAAGTGTGCTATTCCATATATTTCCTTCAGGATCTACACGCCTAGGTGCAGCTAAACTATAAATCAGAAGGTCAATCTGGCCAAAATTCTCTTTAATAAAATTAGAAGCAGTATTTTTTACTTGTTGCGAAAAAGCGTCACCATTGATGGTGTAGAGATCTCTAGATTCTTCATCAGCTTGTCGATGGGCTTCAACTAAGTTATACCAACCGGCGGTAGCAGTTTTAGAAGCAGATGGAGGTTTTTCAAAGCAAATACCTAAAGTTTTGTTGTTATACCCGAAACACGATGTCAACAAACTAGATAATCCATAACCTTGACTTGACCCAATAACAAGTACATTTTTTTGCTGCTCAGGGAATGCAAAATCCTTAGCAATTTCAATATCTTTAAGTACTCGATTTGCACAACCATCAGGATGTGCGGTCAGTGAAATAAACCCTCGCATTCTAGGTTCAACAATAATTTTAGCCATCTTAATCCTTCACTAATCAAAATATAATAGATAAATTAGACTACGAGAACAATCTAATCTCTAAGCTTTAGGACCGCCATAAAAGCCTCTTGCGGGACTTCTACCGCACCTACCATTTTCATTCTTTTTTTTCCAGCTTTCTGCTTTTCAAGTAATTTTCGTTTGCGTGTTACATCTCCACCGTAGCACTTCGCAAGCACATTTTTACGCATAGCGCGAACAGTTTCACGTGCTATTATTTTCCCTCCAATTGCCGCCTGAATAGGAACATCGAATAATTGACGAGGAATAAGATCTTTCAATGATGAAACGAGTAATCTTCCATTTCGTGCAGCATTCTCAGCGGGGACTATAGTCGATAATGCATCGACTGCTTCACCATTAACCAATATTTCTAAACGCTGAACTTTCGCAGAACGATATTTTTCAATTTGGTAATCTAATGCAGCATACCCTTGGGTACGTGATTTCAATTGATCGTAAAATTCTACTAAAATCTCTGATAATGGCATTGCATATGTAGCTAAAACACGCGATGAACCTTCGTCTTCCGCATGATCCAAATAATCTAATCGATCAAATTCACCACGACGCTCATCGACCAAACCCATTACTGAACCGATATATCTTGCTGGAACTGTCACAGATAAATGAACCCATGGTTCTCGAATCTCATCTATTTGATTAGGAGGTGGAAGTTTTGCAGGAGAATCGATGAGTAAAGTTGAACCATCTTTACAAAGAACTTCATACTCAACTGATGGAGCAGTAGCTATTAATTCTAGATCAAATTCTCTCTCAAGTCTTTCTTCGATAATCTCCATATGCAGCAAACCTAAAAAGCCACATCTAAACCCAAATCCAAGTGCATCTGAGGTTTCAGGTTGCCATTGTAATGAAGCATCATTGAGACTTAATCTCTCCAAAGCTTCACGCAATTCAGGATACTGATCAGGATCTGTAGGGTACAAACCGGCAAAAACCATTGCCTGCGCCGGTTTATAGCCATCCAAAGGCATTTTTGCACTGTTAGTTGCAGTAGTTAAAGTATCACCCACACGACTGTCTTGCACACCCTTAAGGCCAGTCGCGACATAACCTACTTGTCCAGCCATTAAGTTATTTGTTGTCTTAAGATCAGGAGAAAAATATCCAAGCTCTATAGGATCAAAACGTCGACCTTGTTGCATCAACTTTAATGTTTCTTTCCCTGAAATCATACCTTCAACAACACGCAAGTAAATCAAGACACCCTTGTATGGATCATATTTCGCATCAAATACCAGTGCCCTTAATGCTTGATCTTGAGTACCTTCAGGGGATGGAATCTTATCAACTATCGTCTGTAAGATTTCCTCGACACCATCTCCAGTTTTACCTGATGCAAAAAGTATTTCATCAGGATCAAATCCAATAACATCGATAAGCTCTAGTGCGACTCTCTCAGGTTCGGCAGAAGGTAAATCAATTTTATTCACAATCGGGATTAGTTTCAGATCCATATTCAAAGCTTGATAAACATTAGCGAGTGTTTGAGCTTGGATTCCTTGAGTAGCATCAACAATTAACAATGCACCTTCGCAAGCAGCTAGAGCGCGGGAAACTTCATATGCAAAATCGACATGCCCTGGAGTATCTATAAGATTCAATTCAAAAGTTCGATCGCTTCGATCCCGAAAATGCATACGCACTGCCTGTGCCTTTATCGTAATGCCTTTTTCGCGCTCCAAATCCATTGAATCAAGAAATTGTTGTTGCATTTCACGGTGGTCAACTACACCAGTTTTTTCTAGAATGCGATCAGCTAATGTCGACTTACCGTGGTCGATATGTGCAATGATTGAAAAATTACGAATTAAAGAAGCGTCCACGAAACGATCGTAGCTTCTCTATTCGTCTATGTCGAAGTTAATATTAAGTTTTTGACAATTACTAAACTTCCATACAGCATTTACAATTAGCAACCCAGTGCCCAGGAGATACTTCTTCCAAAACAGGAGTCTCCTCAGAACATCCACATCCTGCAGTCCCTTGCTTAGTACATCGAGTTCTGAAAACACAGCCTTGAGGAGGGTTCAGCGGACTAGGTACATCACCTTCAAGAATTATTCTTTCACGAGTTTTTTCAACTACTGGATCAGGAATTGGTACAGCAGACAAAAGTGCTCTTGTATAAGCATGTATAGGATTATTATAAAGTTCGTTAGCAGGTGAAAGCTCAACAATATGTCCCAGATACATAACTGCAATTCGATCACTAATATGTTTCACTACTGACAAGTCGTGCGCAATAAATAAATATGTAAGACCAAATTCTGTCTGCAAGTCTTCAAGTAGGTTGACAACCTGAGCTTGGATGGAAACATCAAGAGCAGACACAGGTTCATCACAAACGATAAAGTCTGGTTCAACCGCTAAAGCCCTAGCTATACCAATACGTTGACGTTGACCGCCAGAAAATTCATGGGGATAACGTTTAGCAAATAACGGATTAAGACCAACTGCATTCATAATGAATTCAATACGATCACGTCTTTCCTGCCCCTTGTATAATCCATGGATAGCCATAGGCTCACCAATTATCTGAGAAACTGTCATTCGTGGGTTAAGACTAGAAAACGGATCTTGGAAAATCATCTGCATACGACGACGAAATCTTCTTAAATCAGCACCTTTTAGATCAGTTAGCTCAACTCCATCAAATTCTACAGAACCGGCAGTTGGTCTATGCAGCTGAAGGATCGCACGTCCAGTAGTAGATTTACCACAGCCAGACTCACCAACTAAACCTAACGTCTCATTTCGAGACACATCAAAAGTTAATCCATCAACAGCCTTCACATCAGCTGTATGCCGTTGTATCAACAAGCCTTCAGTAACCGGAAAATACATCTTCAGATCTTTAACTGATACTAACGTTTCATTAGAACTAGATTCTGCTGTTACCACTATAAACCTCCAATTGGATTGGACTAGTCCAACCTTTTTATATTCACAATATTAAAATATTAAGCCGGCACCGTGTCTCTACTCATACAACATGGACAATTGGCTACCCAGTGCCCAGGATATGCTTCCTGCAATTCAGGAGTCCCTTCAGAAGCACAAAAACAGCCATCAGTTTTAGGGCAGCGCGGTTCAAATGCACATCCTTGAATTTCATCAATAAGTAAAGGAGGCTGACCTTCAATAGTTGCCAATCGGACATGTTCCGCATCATCTAATCGAGGAACAGATGCCATCAATCCTACTGTGTAGCCATGTTGAGGATTACCAAAAACATTCTCGGCTGTACTGCTTTCAACGATTCTTCCTGCATACATAACATTGACACGATCTGCATATCGTGCAACGACGCCCAAGTTGTGCGTAATAATTAATACAGCTGTTCCCAATTCCTTAGATAGATTACCCATAATCTCCATTACCTGAGCCTGAATGGTTACATCTAAAGCTGTTGTAGGTTCATCAGCAATCAATAACTTTGGATTACACGACAAAGCCATTGCGATCATCACACGCTGGCGCATACCTCCAGAAAATTGATGAGGATAGTCATTTATTCGACCAGCAGCATCAGGGATACCAACTAATTCTAAAAGTTCAATTGATCTTTGAGTCGCTTCTGCTTCATTTAACCCAAGGTGTAAAATAATAGACTCACGTATTTGTTGACCAATAGTTAAAACAGGGTTCAAAGAAGTCATTGGCTCTTGAAAGACCATTGAGATTCGGTTGCCTCTAATGGCACGCATTTCTTCGTCAGTCGCCTCTAGAAGATTCTGGCCTTCAAATATAATTTCACCATCGACTATTCGACCAGGAGGACTAGGAATCAATCTGAGTATTGACATTGCAGTAACAGATTTACCACAACCTGACTCACCAACTAGTGCGAGTGTTTCACCTTCATCAACATGCCAGGTAACACCATCAACTGCCCTGACAACACCTTCTTCCGTAAAGAAATGTGTCTTAAGGTTTTTAACATCTAGTAATCTAGCCATAGATCCCCCTTACGATCTTGCCTACTATTTCTTTCTCAACTTCCACAACCAATATATCAGAATATTGGTGGGGAAGAGGAGACTCGAACTCCTACGCCTCGCGGCACGTGATCCTAAATCACGCGCGTCTGCCAATTCCGCCACTTCCCCTATCAAATCAGAGCTCTGGCGAATACTCTAACAGAACTCAGCTCTTCCGGCTCGTTATATCTTCAACAATATACCGCCAGCTATACATTACTCTGGTGAGCCCCCGGGGAGTCGAACCCCGAACCGGCTGATTAAGAGTCAGCTGCTCTGCCATTGAGCTAGAGGCCCGGCAGGAAGGTAACTTGCATCAGAGAAAGTGTCAATACTCTGAGCAATATATGCTCTAATCGCAAGACTTACAATAGCGAATATATATATAATGCTTGTTTGTTTGCATTTTGGCTATCACAATTCTATATAATTACTCTTTTATTGATGAGGGCGGTTAGCTCAGTTGGCTAGAGCGCTTGCTCGACACGCAAGAGGTCACTGGTTCAAGTCCAGTACCGCCCACCAACTTTAAAAGAAAAGGGATTAATATTTATTACTATGAGCAGTACTGAAGAAAACAATCAAAAATTTTCTACATTAAATGACGTAGAAAAACTACATCGAATGAGGCATTCGGCTGCTCATATTTTAGCCGAGGCTGTATTAGAAGCCTTTCCGAGTGCGAAGTATGCAATCGGCCCTCCAATAGATAATGGGTTCTATTATGATTTTGAGCTACCACGATCTTTAACACCTGAAGATTTAATTTCACTCGAAAAGAGAATGCGTAAAACAGTGAAAAAGAATGTTGAAATTACAGGTGAACTAATTGCTAAAGAGAAGGCACGCAAAATTTTCGCTGACCAACCGTACAAATTAGAACTAATCAATGACCTAGAAGATGAAGAGGTCGGTTATTTTCAGCATGCACAGTTTCAAGACCTCTGCCGAGGAGGACATACTGAAAGAACTGGTCAAATTGGCTCGTTTAAGTTAAGTCATGTCGCCGGAGCATATTGGCGTGGTGATGAAAATAACACCATGTTGCAACGTATCTATGGTTTATTGTTTTTCACAGATTCTGAATTGCAAGCCTATGTTGAAGCACGGGAAGAAGCTGAACGAAGAGATCATCGAAAAATTGGCCGTGAACTAGATCTTTTTTCTACACATGAAGAATATGGTCCTGGTTTAGTTTATTGGCACCCAAAAGGTGCACGAGTAAGAGTAGAAATTGAAGATGTTTGGAGACAAAAACATTATGCAAATGGATATGAAATTGTTTTTACCCCACATACTGGAAAAGCAAGTCTTTGGGAACAGAGTGGTCATTTAGACTTTTACTCTGAAGGTATGTTTTCAGCTATGGATATTGATGGTTCAGACTACTACATGAAACCCATGAATTGCCCCTTCCATATTCAAATTTTTCGAAATACAAGAAGATCATATCGAGAACTACCTATGCGACTTGCAGAACTAGGAACGGTATATAGATACGAAAGGTCAGGAGTCTTACATGGCTTAATGAGAGTAAGAGGTTTCACACAAGACGACGCACACATTATTTGTACTACTGAACAAATGGAAAATGAAATAGTTGCTGTGGTTGACTTCGTTCTCGAATTATTAAGGCTTTTTGGATTTACAGAATTTGAAGCAAATCTTTCGACTCAACCTGCAAAATCTGTAGGAGAGAAGAAGCAATGGGATGAAGCAGAAAAAGCATTGGAAAGATCTTTAAATCGAGCTGGCCTCCCCTACGAAATTGACGAAGGCGGTGGAGCTTTTTATGGACCGAAAATTGATATCCATCTGAAGGATACGTTGGGGCGTAAGTGGCAATGCTCAACTGTCCAATTTGATTTCAATTTACCGGAAAGATTTAATATGACTTACATTGGTGAAGATGGAAATGAACATCGACCATATATGATACATAGGGCACTACTTGGCTCAATAGAAAGATTTTTTGGGATACTACTCGAACATCACGGAGGAGCACTCCCACTATGGCTTTCTCCTGTACAGGCTGTAGTAATACCAATAGCAGACCGACACAATGATTTCGCTTTTCAGCTACAAGCAAAATTAGTTCAAAGCGAATTACGGATAGATGTCGATGATTCAAATGAGCGTATGGGGAATAAAATTCGTAAGGCACAACTTCAAAAAATACCATATATGCTGATCGCCGGTGATCGAGAAATTGAGAGCAATCAAGTAGCAATAAGACGTCGGGATGGTGAAGATCTCGGAACGATGAATCTAGATGATGTGGAAAAACTTTTATCTAATGAAAAAATAAATCGCGCATAGCTATTTTCTAGCTAGAATATTCGACAGTAAAGGTAGCTTAATGTTTAAACGTGTACTTATTGCAAATCGTGGAGAAATAGCCTTACGTATCCAACGTACGTGTAGAGAATTAGGCATAGAAACTGTTGCGGTTTACTCCGAACCTGACAGAAATTCACTACATGTACGTAATGCAGATCATGCAATTTGTATCGGGCCTGGGCCGGCTTTAGAGTCTTATCTTGTTATAGAAAAAATAATCGATGCAGCAGTTCAATCAGATGCAGAAGCAATTCATCCGGGCTATGGTTTTTTATCTGAAAACTCAGATTTTGCTGACGCATGTGATGCAGCAAACATTACTTTTATAGGACCACCAAGTTCTGCAATGAAAGATATGGGAGATAAGGTTTCTGCTCGGCGACTAATGGAAAAAGCTGGAGTACCTGTAGTGCCAGGAGCAGAAGATATTAAAATTGATGATATAGAATCTGCAAAAGATGAGGCGGAAAAAATTGGATTCCCATTAATGGTAAAGGCATCTGCAGGCGGTGGTGGACGAGGTATTCGACTCGTTCATAAAATAGAAGACCTCGAAAATGCCATGCGTCAATCAGCTTCTGAAGCACAATCTTCTTTCGGTAATCCAACAATTTTTCTAGAAAAATATGTCTCCCCTGCAAGGCATATCGAAGTCCAAATAATGGCTGACGGGGAAGGAAATGTTCGAGCTTTTGGCGAAAGAGAATGTTCGATACAACGAAGACATCAAAAAGTGATAGAAGAAGCACCTTCCATAGCTGTTACACCTGAAATACGTAAAAAGTTATGTCAAGCAGCTGAGCTTGCTGCATTGAGTTGTGGGTATAAAAATGCAGGCACAGTAGAATTTTTAATGGGACCAGATAATGAATTCTATTTCTTAGAAATGAATGCACGCTTACAGGTCGAACATCCGGTGACTGAACTTGTTTACGGTGTTGATCTTGTCGCTTTGCAACTTTCAATTGCGTTTGGAGGAACTTTACCAGCGATAGATTCTGATGAATTACATCCAAATGGTTGGGCAATTGAAGCTCGAATCAATGGTGAAAATGCATATAAAAATTTTGTCCCTTCTATAGGGTTGATTAATCACGTTACACAACCATCGGGTCCAGGAGTAAGATTCGACAGTATGCTTTATGATGGCCTCGATGTACCTCCTTTTTATGATTCTATGTTAGGGAAATTAATAGTTTGGGCAGAGGACAGAGATTTAGCTATTAAGAGGTTAAGGCGAGCACTAAATGATCTCTTAATCGTTGGTATCGAAACAAATATCCCTTTTCACAAAGCATTGCTAAATAATTCAGATTTCCAAACGGGAAATTTTCATACTGGGTGGTTAGAAGAGCAATTCGTTATGCCTTCTTTAGAAGAAAACGACACGCGTGCTAAAATTGCATTAGTAGCTGTAGCGATTGCTCGGCACCTTGAGAAATCAGCCAATAGTAATGACAACGTAAAAACTTCTTCTTCAAAATGGGTACAGGCATCTCGACAATCAGCAGTTAATATTTCTACGGGACAAAGGGGGAGCGCATGGCGTCGCGGTACCGCTTTGAATTAGATGGTGAAATTTACAACATAGTGTTAACTGAGTCTGACCAAGGATTCAATGTTGTTATGAATGAGATAGACCTTGGAACTTATGACATCACGATAGAAGGATTACCGGGATTGTTTTCGATGTTATTAGATGAAGAACCTACCAAGGCCTACGTCCAACGTGATGGTAGAAGCTATAATGTAACAGTTGGTGACCGAACATTTTTGATTCAAGAAACTTTAGGAAGTCAACGTTCAAGAAGTAGTGTGGGTAGTAGACTAGACCCTGTGGGTATTATTTCTGCACCATTAGCTGGTGTAATTATAGAAATTAAAGTTGCTGAAGGTGATATATTTTCTGAAGGACAAGCAATTCTTATTATCGAAGCAATGAAAATGCAAAATGAAATTCAAGCCCCAATTTCAGGAAAAATCACATCAATACACTTCAAACCAGGTGATAGAGTTGATTCCGGTGATATTGTGATTGAATATGATGAAATTGATGGCTAACTAAAATTATTAATTTATATATTTTAAAATTTGCTAAATCCATTGTTGAGAACACTCTGTAATGTTATTATACCGCCCTCAGCTTTCTGTTACTGAGTTGATAAAAGAGTTTCGCACAATAAGAAAGGCTAACCCTTATCGCTAAAGAATTGCGGATGAATGAAGAAATTCAGGCTAAAACTGTCAGACTTGTTCGAGATGGAGAACAGGTAGGAATAGTATCAATTGACGAAGCTTTTGATATAGCAGATGAAGCCAATTTAGACCTCGTCGAAATAGCACCAAATGCTGATCCACCTGTTGTGCGTGTGATGGATTATGGAAAATTTAAATACCAGCAATCGAAAAGAGAACGTGAGGCAAGACGCGGATCGAAACAAGTTGAATTACGTGAAGTTCGTATGCGTGTTAAAATAGGAAAGCATGATAGAGACTTTAAAGTACGAACAGCAAGAAAATTACTAAATGATGGCAACAAAGTAAAAGTCTCGGTAATGTTTAGAGCAAGAGAAATTACCCACCCTGAGGTGGCAAAAGATTTATTAGATGAATTCGCATTAGAATTAGAGGATGCTTCAGGAATTGAACGTGACCCTGCCCTAGAAGGTCGATTTATGAGTATGACACTTGACCCAAGCCGTAAAGGTCAGAGATCATCTAGGGCTGAGGAAAATACCACCGAGCATGTTGATACTGCTACAGAAAGTATGAATGTTTCAGAAAGTGAAAATGAAATTGCCTAAAATGAAAACACACAAAGGCACTCAAAAAAGAGTAAAGGTTACAGCATCTGGCAAGTTAATGCTTCGCAAGGCGGTGCCTAAAAAAATGCGGAAATCTAAAAGAACTTTATACGCAACACGTGGGAATATTGAAGCACATAAAACAGTTGAGAAATCCATTCGCAAAAACTTACCTTATTCCTAGTAATAAATTTTTGATACTTATAAAAGTCAAGGATAAAAAATGCCACGAACACGAAACCGAGTACAAACGCACAGAAGACACAAAAAAATATTTAATCTTACAAAAGGTCATCGTGGTAAGCGTCGTACCAATATTAAAGTAGCGCATGAATCCATGATACATGCGCTACGTTATTCCACTGAACATCGCCGAGACCGTAAGGGTGATTTTAGAAAATTATGGATTATACGAATAAACGCAGCAGCCCGACAAAATGGATTAAAGTATGGAGAATTAATAAACGGACTAAATAAGGCAGGTGTAGAAATAAATCGCAAAATGTTAGCCGATTTAGCAGTAAAAAACCCTACTGCATTTTCTGCTATTGCAGATCAAGCCAAAGCTGCTTTACAAGCCTAACTAATACACTTCCAAAAATATTTATACCTAACAAATATTGCCAAGCTATTGACTTTTTTAAAATAAATAAGCAAAATTTCAGATCACTGTCGTGCGGTGGGAACTGTAGACAAATTGTATATTTAGTATCTTCATTATGCTTACACATGAAGGAGACAAAAATGACTATCCGTGGCTACGTTTTGGTAGAAACTGAAGTTGGTCGCACGCAAGCAGTTGGTGACGCCATACGGAGACTGGAACCTAATTCTGCAAAAGTAACCTCAGTCGATACTGTAACTGGCCCCTTTGATGTAATAGTGCAACTTTCTGCAGAAGATCTAGATTCACTCGCAAAAATAATCACTGACGATCTACAAATGCTTGAAGGTGTTCAACGAACGACCACATGCCTATCCCTCAACCTTTGATTTTCATATCATTGTTAGATGAACACCTCAACTAATATGCAAAATAACTTAGCTGATCTTGAAAAAAACACCTTGGATAAATTAACGTCCATTAACAATACGCAAGAATTATCAGAACTCCGCACACAATTATTAGGTCGGAATGGTGAACTAACTCAGATTCTTCGTTCCATAGGAGACTTAGATGCTAATGAGCGAAAACTAGCAGGCCAAGTGAGTAATGCTTTAAAAAAGAAACTAGAACAAGTACTTGACCAAAAAAACACAGATTTAGTCTCTGCACAGTTAGCAAATCTTGAATCACTCGATGTCTCTTTACCTGGAAAATACAAACCTATAGGACGCTTACATCCAATCACACAAACTCTTAGACACATATTAGATGTTCTACGAAGACTTGGATTTACAGTGGTTGAAGGACCCGAAGTAGAATTGAGCGCTTACAATTTCGACAAATTAAGAATCCCGGAAAATCATCCTGCACGGGATATGTGGGATACTTTTTGGATAGATAAAGAAGATGAATCCATGTTGCTGAGAACACATACAAGCCCTATGCAAATTAGGTATATGGAAACACATGAACCACCTATTCGTGTAGCAGTACCAGGACGCTGCTACCGTTACGAAGCTACAGATATGACACATGAATGGATGCTACAACAAGTTGAATTATTAGCTATTGATAAAGGTATCTCTTTGGCAGATTTAAAAGGAACACTCCATGAATTTGCCAGGCAAATCTTTGGATCAGATTCTGAAGTAATGCTACGAAATAGCTATTTCCCTTTTGTTGAACCTGGAGTTGAACTAGCAGTAAAGTTCAGAGGTAAATGGTTAGAAATAATGGGTGCAGGAATGGTACATCCCGAAATTATTGAAAATGCTGGCTATGATTCTTCTGTCTACACTGGATTCGCTGCAGGTATGGGAATTGAACGGATTGCGATGGCTGTATACGAAGTCGATGACATACGCCATTTTTATACCAATGACTTACGTTTTTTATCACAATTTTAGGTAACGATGGCAAAAAATTCCTCATTCGACATTACAACTGGTTGTGATTATCAAGAAATCGATAATGCTCTTAATCAGGCTCGTAAAGAAATTATCAACCGCTATGATTTTAAGAATGTTGTTGCTGAAATCAATTTTGACCAGTCCAACAATTCAATTGAAATACGAACCGAAGATAATTTTAAACTAGATGCAATTTGGACAATCTTAGTTAATAAATTTATTGCAAGAAAAGTACCACTTGAGAATATAAAACGTAATCCTCTAGAAACTGCAAGTGGAGGCTCTGTTAGACAATCACTTTCTTTAATTCAAAACATTGAATCTGATATTGCCCGAGCTATCACTAATCATGTTAAAGACATGAAAATAAAACGTACTCAAGCACAAAACCAAACTGACTTGATCAGAGTTTCTAGCCCTAATCGAGATGACCTACAAAAAGTAATGCAGAATCTGGAAAATGAAGACTGGGGAATTAAGTTATTATTTGGGAATTATCGATAATAGTTTTTTTGTATCAAACATACTTAATTACAAAGAAATTAATACTAAAGTAACGAGAGGTGAATGTGCTTGTTTCATTAAAATGGCTTAACACATACGTTACTTTGCCTACAAATATTGATGTAGATAAATTCGCAGAAACTCTTACGATGGCCTCTGCTGAGGTTGATGCTGTGATCAAAATTGGCAAAGAATGGGATCCTTCTCTTGTAATAACTGCTGAAATAGTCGCAATAGATAAACATCCAAATGCTGACAGGCTACGTTTAGCTACTGTTAACTACGGAGCTGAAGATAACCAACAAGTGGTATGTGGTGCACCAAATTTAAGTATCGGGCAGAAAGTTGCTTTTGGCCGTGAAGGATCAGAACTGACTAATCCACAAACAGGAAAAAAACAAAAACTTAAAGCGAATAAAATTAGAGGAATTACATCTGCAGGAATGATTCTTTCAGAAGCTGAACTGGGGATATCGGATAGCCATGATGGGATAATCGAACTCGCTACTGATACTCCAATAGGCCTGCCTTTACAAGATCATCTTGGCGACACAATTCTTGATATACATATCTGGCCAAACAGACCAGATATGATGTCGATGATTGGTATTGCAAGAGAAGTTTCTGCAATCCTTAACAATACAATCCAACATCCATTGAAATATGACTTGGAAACTTCAGCTAATAATAACCAAAAAATAAAAGTTGTGATTGAAAATGAAGATTTGTGCAGTAGATATATAGCTACTATCGTCAAAAATGTTTCCGTCGGACCTTCGCCAGAATGGCTACAAGAGAGACTAAAATCTATTGGACAAAGACCTATCAACAATGTTGTTGATATAACAAATTATGTAATGTTTGAATTAGTGCAGCCGCTACATGCATTCGATCTAGATAAAATCAATGGGAATATTACTGTACGTCCTGCACATAAAGATGAGCCCCTACAAACTCTGGATGACTTAGATAGAACTCTAACTACTGAAATGTTGGTGATTGCTGACGATTACCAACCTATCGCTTTAGCTGGTGTGATGGGAGGCAAAAATACAGAAGTGACTGAATCCACGACTAATATACTTTTAGAAGCTGCACGATTTGATGCAGTCAGCGTGAGACGTACTTCTAATAAATTGGCACTTAGATCTGAGGCATCTTCTCGCTTCGAACGTGGCCTGTCATCGCATTTAGCATTAGATGCAACCAAGAGGGCGATTCAACTTTTCATAGAAATAACAGGGGCAACGCCTCCAGATAACTATGTTGATATACACCCTAATCCAAATAAAAACCATGAAATTCAACTAACCAGAACTCGAGTCGATACTCTAATAGGATTTCATATATCAACTACAGAAATAACATCTATCCTCGAAAATTTAGGATTTACCGTTAAATCAACAATAATTAATGATACTGATGAATTATTCATAGTTAAGGCACCTTGGTGGCGCACTGATATCACAATACCTGATGATGTAATAGAAGAAATCGTAAGGTTAGCAGGTTACGACAGACTCCCCGAATCAGCAATTAGTGGGCAAATTCCTGCATGGGAACCAGATAATAAGCTTGTATTACGTGAAGAATTACGTGATTCTTTGGTAAAAATGGGCTGGCAAGAAGTCATCACATATTCACTTACAACTGAAGAAGTCCTTGAAAAAATATTGCCATCTGACGAGTTAGCAAGTATTAACTTCTTTCGCCTAAAAAATACGCTCTCATCTGATCGTGAAATCTTAAGACCAACTTTGCGACATTCTATCTTGGAAACAATTGAACGGAACATCCGTTTAGGAGCAAATAATATTGCCATCTTTGAGATTGCTTCTGTGTATTTGTCACAAAAAGATAATTCACTCCCCAATGAAAAGGCATTAGTAACCGGTGCAATCAGTGGCTTCGAAATAAATCGATGGGGTCAACCCACTTCTAAGCCTCTGGATTTCTTTGACGCAAAAGGTACTGTAGAAAACTTACTGGAAAATCTTGATATAAAAGCAAATTATGAACATTCAGAAATATTTGGATTCGTTAATGGTCGAACAGCAAAAATTGTAATCAATGACACAATAATAGGATTCATAGGTGAAGTATCGTCAGAAACTTTATCACAATTCGGAATCTCTCAACCCACAATTCTATTTGAATTAGAAGTAGAAAATCTTTTAAACCAACTAGCATTACAGAAGGAATTTTTACCAATCTCAAAATTCCCATCTGTCCAACAAGATTTATCATTATTAGTTCCACATTCAGTATCAGTTGGTGAAGTACAAACTGTATTTAAGAATTCTAAATTAGTAAGTAGCGCAGAACCATTTGATGTTTATACGGGAGATGGTATTGAAAAAGAGTATCGCGCTGTAGCTCTTAACATAAATTATCAATCAATGGAAAGAACACTTAGCAAAGAGGATGTTGAAAAAGAGCAAACAAAAATTCTTGTACAACTACAAAAACTCTATAACATTCGCCCACGATTTTAAGAAATATTTTACTTTCTTAAAATTATTAATGAGTTTTTGAATTGAACTATAAGGAAACTAATCTGTGGAGAATACGTCGAGTACATACAGTAGTTCAACAACAGGCAATCGCAGTATCTTGCCTGCTGATATGATTTCAGTACAAGAAGCGAGAAACTTGATCCTTGAAAAATTTACACAATTGGAATCAGTTTCTATTCCTATCATAGAAGCAATTAATCAAGTAACTACTGAAGATGTTATAGCACAATTTGACATTCCACCTCATGCGAATACTGGTATGGATGGATATGCAGTTATAGCTGAAGACACAAAAGATGCATCCTATTCTCAACCAAAAAAATTGTCTGTGATTGGTTACTTACCTGCTGGGCAAATTTTTGATGGTTCTGTGAGATCTGGTCAAGCAGTTCGTATTATGACAGGAGCACCTATACCTAATGGCGCCAACGCAATTGTTCCTTTTGAAGAAACTGATGAGTATCGAGAGGAAATCCGCACAAACAATACAGAAAAAACTGAAGTCTTAATTGATGTTGAAGCTATGACAGGAGCAAATATTCGTCCTGCAGGTGAAGACATGAAAAAAGGTACCACCGTTTTTAGAAAAGGAACTATCCTTGGTCCAGCACAAATCGCTGTATTGGCTTCATTAGGTTTGAATAATATTAGCGTTCATCGCCGTCCTATTGTAGCTGTTTTGTCTACAGGTGATGAGCTGCTCAGTCCAGGGGAATCTTATAGGAATGGAAAGATCTATGATTCGAACAGTTTTGGATTAGCAGCACAAATCAAAAGTTTTGGAGGAATTCCAAAAATTTTAAATATCGCAAAAGATAATGTTGCAAGCCTCACCCATCTCATTCGCGAAGGAGTAGAAAATGCTGATTTTCTGATTACATCAGCTGGAGTTTCAAGAGGAGATTTCGATCTTGTAAAGACGGTCTTAGCAGAAGAAGGACAAGTAGGATTCTGGACTGTAAAAATGAAACCAGGAAAACCCCTAGCTTTTGGTGTCTTCACAAAAAAATCAGGAACACAAGTACCTCATTTGGGACTTCCAGGAAATCCAGTAAGTGCAATGCTTACCTTTGAACTTTTTGGTCGACCAACCATCTTTAAGATGCTAGGCAAAATTAATGCTTGGCCGCGACCATTAGTAAGTGCTATTTCTAAAGACAAAATCATCAATACAGACGGTCGTAGATTCTATGCACGTGTTGTAATAGATGAAACAAATGTAGTACCAACAATCAGTCTCACAGGAAAGCAAAGCTCAGGCATATTAACTTCAATGGCTAAGGCAACTGCATTCGCAATCTGCCCTTCCAATGTCAAAGCCATTGAACCTGGTGATTCTTGTGAGGTGATACTAATAGATCGTGAAAATAACTACTATGGTGAAGCAATATTAACACAAAAAAATGACTATTAAACACGATAAATTTTTCAAATGACAAAATTCGTACACCAATGTCCTAATATTTAGCGATTGTTAAAAATATATAAAGGGTGGTCAATTAGTGACTGAACCAGAACATAAAACAACAAATATTGATGAAAATTATAAATGGAAAGCTTTTGCCGCCATTGCTATTTCAGCATCCACGCAAGTTCTAAGCGTCTCTATGGTATTTGTTGCACTATCTGCCATTGCAGAATATTACGGAATTACATTACGAGCAGTAGCTTGGGTAGTAATAGCACAAAATTTAGCAATAAGTGCACTCATGATGCCCATGGGTAGAATGGCAGACATCATTGGATGGAAAAAAGTTCATCTAACTGGATTAACCATCTCGGCAATCGCATGCATCATTACAGCAATTGCACCTTCATTTGAACTTATGCTTTTCGCAAGAGTAGTTATGGCTATAGGAATTTCTATGTCCACTGCCGTGGGTTCTGCAATGGTCGTAGCCGTATTCCCTTCTGAAGAGCGTGGTAAGGCTATAGGTTCTCACACAACTGCTGTCGCTGTAGGGGGAGCATCAGGGCCAATATTTGCAGGTATCGTCCTAAATCTATTTACATGGCAGGCATTATTTTGGATTATAGTTATTCCTTTAACTATTTCATTTATAGCTGGATATTTTGTCCTAGACGATCGAAAGTTAAATCAATTCCGTGCAGAAAAAAGAATACCATTTGACTTTGTAGGTGCTTTACTTTCAGCAACGGCAATAGTGGTTTTGGCATTAACCATTAACAACCCTCTGAGCGTAAGTTGGTTTTCACCATTAATCATTGGTGGCACTATCCTAGTATTTCTCTTAATCTACCTCTTTATTATCTGGGAAATAAAAAGCGCAAATCCCATGTTCGATCTTAGAATGTTTAAAAGTTCTGTATTCAGCAAAGCAGTATTAGCTCGTTTCACAGGATTTGTAGCAATAAATCCATTTCGCCTACTAACACCTATCTACTTAATCAGCCTCAGAGGACTTAATGAAGGCACAGCCGCAAGTTTAATTTTCCTCTCTTCTGTTGGCATGGCAATAGCAGCTCAAGGTTCGGGTAGATTAACTGATCGGTTTGGTTCAAGACCTTTTTCAATTGTAGGATTTTTAACATTAATAATATCTTCTATTTGCATGGTATTCGTCACCGAATCCACGCCTTTGGTAATTATTGCCATAATATTGTTACTGCAAGGATTATCACATGGAATATGGGGAGTTTCTAATAATAGCCAGATTATGGGCTCTGTACCGACTTCAGTACTAGGAACAGTAGGAG
>JAKUNM010000002.1:0-8709 GCA_022451865.1 Dehalococcoidia bacterium | reverse complement strand
CCTCACACGTAATACAGGTAATGTTACAGGGCAAGCACTTGCATCTGCCTTAGTAGTAGCAGTTATGACTTCACAAGGATTTGATATTCCTCTTAGTGAACTACAATCAACATTAGGAGCCCCTAAAGCTTTTCTAGATGGCTGGCGACTAGCCTATATTGCAGCACTTATACTTAGTGTAATGAGTCTCTTTGTCTCTATTATCACTCGACCAAATTTTGAAAAAAAGAAGAATGCAAAATCAAATCAATCTATTAAAGCTTAATTTCAAAACCTTCGAATTCCGTTTCAACTTCTTCCCACCGAAAAACAACATCCTTAACATGAGCAAAAGAGGGTCCTAGCCTCATAAAATCTATCATTTGCCTTAATGTAGCTTCATCAGCGATTCCAACGAGCTTTACACGACCATCTGGTAGATTTTGTACATATCCACTAACCCCCAAACGCAAAGCATGATCTGCACAGAAAGCTCTATAACCTACAGACTGAACTTTGCCTTCTGAAATAGCGACTACGCGTTTTCGATTATTGTTTCTGAAAGCAGTCAATTTCTAGAAATTTCTTTTAATACTTGTATTACTATAGATTCGGGTACATCACTACGCACAACAGGTTTTGCAATTTCTTCTAACAACACAAAATGTAATTTGCCAGACTGCACTTTTTTATCACGTTTCATAGCCTGTAAAACAGCATTCAAATTCATACTAGACATTTCAGTTGGTAACGAAAATAAACGCAATAAATCACTATGCATTGCAAGTAATTCATCATCAATCATATCCAAATGTCGTGCTATACGAGCAGCACCCATCATCCCTATAGCTACAGCTTCACCGTGAAGATATTCAGTGTAATTACTTACAGTTTCAATTGCATGTCCAATAGTATGACCATAATTCAATATCATACGTAGGTTTTCTTCTCGTGGGTCACTAGAAACAATAAGTGCTTTAAGCCGTGCAGAACGTGCCGTCAGTTCTGACAAACGAACAGTGTCATGCTGCAAAGCATGAACATTGCCCAAACTTTTCAGTTGAGCAAGCAGTTCAGGATCTAGAATAAAGCCGTGTTTAATTAATTCAGCAAAACCTTCATTAAATGAGCGAGATGGGAGTGTCGTTAAAGTAGATACATCAGAGATTACTGCTTTAGGTTGATAAAAAGAACCTACAAGATTTTTACCATCAGGTAAATCGACTGCGACTTTCCCACCAATAGATGCATCATTCATTGCTAAAACAGTTGTTGGGATTTGTATAAATGGGATTCCGCGTAAATAAGTAGAGGCAACATAACCTGCCAAATCACCTACAACGCCACCACCGACTGCTAATATGAGATCTCGGCGTTCAGCATTTTGAGTGACAAGCCAAGTATAAATTTCCTCAGCAATCTCAATTTTTTTAGATTCTTCACCTGCGGGAAGTATATAAGATGCACCAGCAATCCCATCATTATCTAATATTTCTGCTATCGAAGTTCCGTGCAAGTCAATAACATTACTATCACAGATCATAAAAATTCGACGATCAGTCAAATCCAACTGACGTAACCTATCAGGCAGTAATTTTAATTCTTCAGGACCAATCCAAATAGGATATTTTTCGTTACCTGTATCCACAATTGCTGCTGGAGGTAAAGGAAGATCGATTTGAGATAACCTTTCCAAGCGACGAGATGAATCAAGAAGTCCCTGAGTTTCTGAAGCCCAGGCTCGTAAAATACGAGACACAACTTCGTTGGCAGCATCAGTTCTAGTTTCAAAGTCACTGAACATATTTTGCACAGGTACCCAAAGATCTGCATGTTGGTAACTATCACGTCTCTCACTATCAAGTTGGTAAAGACGCGACTCTAAAATTTCTGGATCATCTCCAAGTAATGGACGAGGAACTGTACGAGGATAATTTTTTAAGTTCTCAGCAATCACTTTAGGAGTAGCATCAAGAAAACAGATATAGCCATTTTCGCCAAGATTACGACGATTTTGTGGAGAAAGAAATGCACCACCACCTGTAGAAATAACTACAAACTCATTTTGTGTTGCTTTGACAATTATACGTTCTTCTACTTCTCTGAAAAATAGTTCGCCTTTTGAAGTAATTATTTCTGCAGGGTTTGTCCCAGTTTCTTTTTCGATAAGAATATCTGTATCAATAAAAGACCATCCGAGATTGATAGCAATCATTTCTCCAATAGTACTTTTACCAACACCGGATTGTCCTATCAAAGAAATTTGTCGAATAGATCCCATATATTTATCCTCTTGGACCTACAGTTGTCTGAAAGTTATGAAAATTTTGAGTCAATTCTGTAATACTATCACCGCCAAATTTTTCTAAAACGGCATTAGCAAGAACAATTGCCACCATTGCCTCACCCACAACACCGCCCGCAGGGACAACACAAACATCGGATCGTTCATAGAATGATTCAGTCTCTAACCCAGAAATTAAATCTGCTGTGGGCATTTTTTTGGGGACAGTTGAAATAGGTTTCAAGAAACCACGAACAATCAAATCTTGTCCATTTGTAATTCCCGCTTCGAGGCCTCCAGCACGATTGGACATACGTTCCCATTTTTTTAATTCCCAAGCAGATTCGGGGAGTATTACATCCATTACTTCTGATCCTTTGCCAAAAGAATTATCAATACCTTCCCCTACTTCAACAGCTTTTACAGCATTGATAGACATCACAGCTTGAGCAATCAATCCATCGAGCTTGAGATCCCAATGAACATGGCTACCTAATCCCATCGGTAAACCGCTAGCACGTATTTCAAAAACTCCGCCAAGTGTATCTAAGTCTGAACGTGCAACATCAATTTCTTCAATCATCGCCTGCTCAGAAGTCTTGTCAGCAACGCGTACTGGTGATTTTTCAACAAGTCCCCAATCAATAGAAATCCCTTTTTTAGCAGAAACATTACCGATTGAAAGAGTATGTGATCTAATTTCAATACCGATAACTCGAAGAAGTGCACGGGCAATGGCACCAACCGCAACTCGTGCAGCTGTTTCACGCGCACTAGAACGTTCAAGAATCGGTCGAACATCATCAAATCCATACTTCTGAGTTCCAACCAAATCAGCATGTCCAGGTCGAAGTAGTGTTGTTTTTTCTACTTCTTCATCAACTGGTTCAATTGACATCCTAGTCTGCCAATTTGCGTTTTGGTGATCTTTATTGATCATAGCGAGGCCAATAGGTGATCCAATTGATAATCCATGCCTGACTCCCGAAATAATCTCAGCTCTATCTTGCTCTATTTGCTGTCTTTTTCCACGCCCATAGCCACCTTGTCTGCGCAATAAGTCACTAGCAATTAAATCCTCAGATATCTCTAATCCAGCAGGAATTCCTTCGATAATAGCCGAAAGACCTTTACCATGGGACTCACCTGCAGTTAGCCAACGAAATTTCACCATGTATCTGTCCTCCATAGAATAGGGTATCTGTATTCTGTTGATATAGGCTAATCAATGAGTGCATCTCTATCAGGATTAATATTTAAATCCCTTTCTCCATCCTGAGTTTCCCATTCCAAAAGCATATCTTCTGGACTGCCATAATCCCAATCACTCAATGCCGCAACTGAACGATTAACGTGAGTAGTTAATAAATTTTGCTGTTTTGTTTCACCAGATGCAGTCCTATATTCACTACAAATATCAACTTGTACTGCATCAAATTTCACATGCGGAACTTCGTACAATAATCTTTCCACCATACGAACGGCAGCGCGTCGTGCGACTACATATTGATTCGATATCTCCTTACGAGTACCGTCAACCACTTGAACATCAGCATCAGCAAGCAAGGATACTCGGATGTATTTGTGATTAGCAGCAACTAATGTTACCGAATGCAGTGCACGCCAATCACTAGGAGGTGTTCTTCTCGGAGGTCGACTATTTCTCCATTCATCAAATGTCATATCCAACAGTTGCAACAATGCTTGATAATCACCAGCAGCTATTACAGAACGCCATTTTTTAGCAGCAAACATCGCTTGCACTACTGCAAAACCAACAATTGAAGTCATCAGTAAAATTATGATAAACGCAAGTCCGAGTCCCATTATATGTTCCTGAGCCCTAAATATAGTTATATTTCTATCGTATCAGCAATTAAGTTAATTTTAGTCAGAGAACTAATAATCAAGCTCTTTTTTAGCTGCACGAAACATTACTTCAAGAGGAGGATTTTTATCGGTCCATAATCGAAAAGATGCTGCACCTTGAAAAACCAGCATCGCCAGGCCACCAATACATTGTGCACCTGCTGATTCTGCCATTTGAAGTAATGGGGTTTGCTCAGGAGTATAAACAAGATCAAATACCACCTGCGAACTATACAAAAGTTCTTGTGGGATTGGTGAAAGTAATTCACTCTCACCCTTAGACATCCCTAAAGAAGTGGCATTTATAATAATGTCAGCATTCGTAAAAATTTTACCAGACTGACTAGTAGCTAAGTGAGCACTTAATATCGAAACCTTAAAATTGCTGTCAGAAAATAATTCAAAATCTTTTGCTTTCTTTTCTGTGCGATTGATAACTGTGATGGCTTTTACACCTGCATTTTTCATAGCAACCATGACAGCACGAGCTGCTCCTCCAGCACCAAAAAGAATGACATTCTTATTTTTTAAATTTACATTTGCTAATTTAAAAGAATTCTGAATGCCTTCAACATCTGTATTCGTACCAGCAAGAATTCCATTACGCGAAATGATCGTATTGATAGCACCGACTTGTTCGGCAATGTCATCAATACTGTCAACAAAATTGATAGAATCTAGCTTATAGGGAATTGTAATATTAGCGCCAAGATATTCAGAGGAACGCAACAAATCTATCTTTTGTTTTAATTCATCAGCATATGTTTCCCAGGCTTCATAGCGTGCATTTATATTCATATGATCAAACGCTGCTTGTTGGAAAACAGGAGAAAGTGAATGAGCTACAGGATTACCAATTAACACAGCTATATCGTTAAGACTCATGAAATACTTCTTCTCATAAATTAGTATAATGCCCCGCAGCTTGATTGCTTGAATTTATCCACATTGCGTAGGTGACCGGAATAACTAGAACTAAACAAATGAGAACCATCACATTCTGGAGAAGCAACAAAATATATATAATCAGTATCAGCCGGCTTTATGACAGCCTCTATCGCTGCAACACCAGGATTGGCAATTGGCCCAGGAGGAAGCCCTAGATTCAAATATGTATTATATGGAGAAACTACTTCCAAATCGTCAAAATCTAGATATGATTTCCACCAACCATATTTTTCAACACTTTCCGCATTAGAAACAGCAAATTGCACTGTTGGATCGGCACCAAGTAAAATATCCTGATTTAAACGATTAATAAATACAGATGCAACAATAGGCATTTCTTCAATCAGCACTACTTCACGTTCAACAATTGAAGCTAAAGTAACAACTTCATGTAATGTCATCCCATTTTCTCCAGCTAGTATCATTAATTCGGGAGAGACCTGTTCAGAGAATGCATCAAGCATAGATTTAATAGCGACTTTAGCAGTAGTACCTTCCCTAAAAGGATAACTTGCAGGAAGCAAGTAGCCTAACAAGGATGACCCTGGAGGTTTGCTACTAATTGCAATATGTAACCAGTCTTGCGATAAAGTATCTTGCCAATCTTGAATATCAACAACTTCAGCATCATGGAGTATTTGACCAACTTCTATTAATCTTAATCCCTCAGGGATTCTTACCAAGTCAGCTACAATTCCTCCTTGCCTTAGAAAAAAAAGAACTTCTGCTGCTGGCATTCCTTTCTTAAATTGGTAACTACCAGCTTGTAATTCAGACCCAAAATTACCGAATGTCATCAGTATCCGAAAACGCGATTCATCATTTATTACTTCAGCATTCACCAAAATTTGTATGATTTCTTCGACACCAGATCCTTCTGGTATATTAATCTCAACTGTGTCAATACTTTGACCTTGGGTTTGATTTTTTAGAGAAAGATCTTCAATATTCATAACAATGTTTTCTGGAGTTTCAGCAAGTGTCTCAATAACCCAGTACCCTATTCCCAATAAAAAGACACTTAGTAACACACATGCAATTATCAGCTGATTACGAGCTATCATTAACATCTTTTATCTCCAGCATTAGTTTGAATATTATCAAGTCGTCTTTTTTGTAAAAATTGATCCAGTATCAAAGTAGCAGCTAAATCATCATTCCTACGTTTATGTTTTTTCTTGATACCAGGTTGATGCGATATAACTTCTTCAGTTGTTAAAGTTTCATCTTCATAATAGACAGTAATTCCTAAGTTATCTTCCAACTTAGAACCCAATTTCCTAGCCATTTCCACAGAATATCCTTCATCGCCACTTGGTAGTAAAGGTAACCCAACTACAATACCTTGAATATTTTCACGTAAAACTATTGCTCGTATTGCAGGAAAGGCAACATTTGCTGGTACAATCTCAAGTGGCACCGCTATATGCTCTTCAGCATCCGAAATTGCAAGTCCCACATGAACTGTCCCTGCATCTACACCAAGCCAACGCATCCACAGACCTCTTAAGGATTCTCTCCGGAAGATAAGTTAGAATCATCATTTAATATACGATTGCATTCTGCTCTTAACAAATCCAATGCATCTTTCATTTTTGACAATTCTTTACCACCTGCCTGAGCAAATTCAGCACGTCCACCTCCAGAGCCATCACAGATAGCAGCAGTAAATCGAACGAGTTCATCAGCTTTCAATCCATTAGTAATTGCAGTTTCAGAAGACGCAGTCATAAAAAATGGTTTGGAATCTATTTCAGTACCAATACATACAAATACGTTATCCAACTGTGAGCGAATTCGATCAACAATTAATCTTAATGTGTCGACAGATCCTGATTCTAAAAATTCTATAATTATTACAGTCTCATTATCGTGATCAACTAATTTCACTAGTTCATCAGCATGAATTTTAGCAATTGTTCCCAAAGTAGCTTCAACGCGTTTTCGTTCAGTATTTAATTGATCTTCTAATGAATTAATCCGCTCAGGTAAATCTTCTACAGGAACTTTAAATTTTTGACCAAGTGCATCTAAAGTATTTAGTCGGGCTGTAACAAAAACTTCAGCTTCTGGTCCAGTTATAGCCTCAATACGACGTAAGCCTGCACCAATACTGGACTCGGAAATAATTTGCATACGTCCAATCTGGCCAGTTGAATGAATATGTGTTCCTCCACAAAATTCACTACTGAAACAACCAGCTTCAGCAGAATGGCTATGCTGTGCAACACAATATTCAACCACCCGAACTTGATCTTGATATTTATCTTCGAAAAAAGCTACAGCACCACGCTCAACTGCTTCATCATAGGGCAGTACAAATGTTGAACCGACAATGTCATCGCGAACTTTTTCATTGACTAAAGCTTGAATTGATTGCAAATTTTCGTAAGTAGGCGCTTCAGGATGAGTGTAATCAAATCGAAGGCGATCAGGGCCTACATAAGATCCTGCCTGTTTTACATGTGTTCCTAATTCTTTACGTAAAGCCGCATGAAGTAAATGAGTCGCTGTATGATTCCTCATGGCACCTAAACGGAATTCATGATCAACTCTAGATTCTATTTCAACACCAGTGTCGATTTGACCTTCAAACATTTGTCCAAAATGAACAATTGAATCACCAAATTTTTGAGTATCCTTTACCAAAAATTTTCCAGTAGGAGAGATAATTTCTCCACGATCTCCTATTTGCCCTCCCCCTTCAGGGTAGAAAGATGTAGATTCGAGGATAATTTCGGCATGATCACCAGCATTTAACTGCTGCACAATCATTTCATCACGCATTAAAAGAAGAACATGCGATTGATCGTTTATTTTTTCATAGCCAGTAAATTGTGAAACTAACCCTAAGGAAGCATATCGAGATTGACGTTCACTTTCATTTTCAGAAAAACTTTCTTCACCTTTTGAACGTTCGCGCTGTGCATCCATTTCATTTGTAAAACCTATTTCATCAATTGAAAAATTGTTAAACCGAGCGACTTCACGAGTCAGCTCTGGAGGCAATCCATGAGTATCATACAGTACAAACATTTCTCGACCAGGAATTTCTTTTTGCTCGCGATGGCCTTCCATAACATCATTTAAAAGTTCCAAACCAGTAGCAAGAGTTTGCTGAAATCTAGATTCTTCAGCTATTACAACACGTAATAAAAATTCTCTTTGTTTTTCCAATTCAGGATTATTAGCAGCCGAAACAGAAATTGCAGAATTAACCACATCTCCTAAGAAAGGTTTAGATATTCCCATCTGATAACCAAAATATACAGCCCTTCGAATTAAACGTCTCAGAACATAACCTCGACCTTCATTACTAGGCAATACACCATCAGCTGCTAAATAGGCAAATGCACGGGCATGTTCAGTAATAACTCTCAAACCATTAGCATTTTGATCAGCTAATTCAGGTGTATATGCTATTTCTGTGACTTCTTCTGCTGATTTTAGGATAGAACGCAGCTCATCAGTTTCATATGCACTACGCACATCTTGTAAAACTGCAGCTAACCTTTCTAATCCAGCTCCAGTGTCAATATTAGCAGCAGGAAGATCTTCTCTCGTACCATCTTCATGTTGATAGTACGCCATAAATACAAGGTTCCAAATCTCTAAAAATCTACCAGTAT
>JAKUNM010000019.1 GCA_022451865.1 Dehalococcoidia bacterium | reverse complement strand
TGACCTCGCTGGGTTACAAACAAGTGCAGTCCGGGATGGTGATGAGTATGTCATCAACGGGCAAAAGATCTGGACATCTGCGGCAAATCTCAATGATGCTATTTTTGCCCTGACACGTACTGATCCTAATGCGCCAAAGCACCGTGGCATCAGTTTCTTGATGATCGATGATATCAACGCACCAGGGCTCACTATCCGGCCAATTGTTGATATGGCCAATAAGCATTATTTCAACGAAACATTCTTTGAAGATGTCCGAACTCCTGTATCCAATCTTTTGGGTGAAGAAAATCGTGGTTGGTATGTGGGTATGACTCTTTTAGACAACGAACGTTCGAACATTGCCGGTGCTGTGGGGTCAAGGAAAAGCTTGATGGCACTCATCGACTACTTAGGTACAGACGATGGAAAATACAGATCACATCTCGGTAAAAGAGAAACAGGAATGCGCACTGAACTAGCTGATAGATATATCGAAACAGAGGTAATGTTCCAATTCTCGTTTAGAGTGATCTCCATACACAATTCCGGGCAAATACCGAATTATGAAGCATCAACTTCAAAATTGTTTAACTCTGAATTAACTCAACGTCTTGCACGAACAGGATCACAATTGTTCGGATTATATGGAGCACTGTGGTCAGAGCGTGAAGCAGGTGACTATGTGCCTGTGTCGTATGCAGGTGACTATGTTCAGTCTGTTCCAGCAACAATCCGTGGAGGTACTTCCGAAATACAGCGTAATATTATTGCGACAAGAGGGCTAGGACTTCCACGCGGGTAGTTCCATCATGATTTAGGTTGATACGGTACTATTAAGTTATGTCGAAGGTCACTGTAATTGGATTTATCTTTCTTGCGCTTGGAATAATATCTCTCGTTATTCAGAATATTTTTTATGGGTATGTGGATGCCGATGGTGTACTCCACGATAGTCTATTCTTACCTTTTACTTTTATATTTGCAGCAATAGGACTGATTCTCATAATGGCAGATCTGTTCCTCACGAGGATTCGTCACCGATAACTCATTAACTAAGAACTATAGCCATCTCAATACGCCAATAATGCCTGCCGTAGCATAGAAGAACTGAAGCAATAAAATTCCATAATGCTCACCTAAAAAAGCCCACAACCCAATAGCTATTGCAGAAATAAAAAGTAAGACAAAACCAAGTACTTCATTGCCAGAATTCGATGCGACAAGCAACGAAAAGGCAATCGCTGTTAACGCGCCAAACCATTCAAGTAACTTGTTCATTGAAATCACTCAATAATAGGTGTCATTACTTGTGTTTCTACAATCACTCCAGCTTCCTGTATCACTTGTGCATTTTCAGGTTTTTGCATAAATTCCTGTATACCCTCAAAGCTATCAACTTCCAAACACACATGTACAATGTTTGGATCGTCAGCTTGTACCCCTGTAAATACTGTTGTTATTCCAGCTTCTTCTCTAGCTGGAGCATGTGCATCAAATACTGATTTCCAATGTTCATAACCTTTAGTAACAGAAAAACGGCCTAACAATTTCATATTAACTCCTTCAAAACATGGACCCCACTAGTGTGAGAGTTTTTCACTAAGACCTTTATATATATATATGACAGCACCACCTTGCAACATCTACCTCGACAAACAAGACCAATTGAGCAATCTACTCAACGATCTTCAAAAAATGTATATTTGTACAATGGAGATGAATTGGGGTTTGGTATTTGGGATACTTTTAGCAACAGTACTCATATCAATTGCTGTGTGGGCTCGGAATCAACCTCCTGGTTGGTAAATTGGCTATAATGTGAAAGGTCATTAAGGGAGGTAGCTTCTATGCCGATCTTAATGGCCACTCTATTAATAGAAAATATGTCACGTCTGGGAATCATTACAGCAAATGCAATAAACGATGAGAGATAGAGATGAATGAAATCACTGAAAATATATCTGAATTTTTGAAACAACCTTTGGTTAGCACATTAGCAACACTTGATGCTGGTGGATCTCCACGTACACGTGCAATTTGGCACGATTGGAGTGAACATGGGTTACTCCTCTTTACGTCGACAAAATCACTCAAATGGAAAAATATAGAAAAAGATAACCGTGTTTCTTTATGCATTGACGACCCTGATCCACCGTATAAATCAGTAATTATTGATGGGCGGGCAGTACGCAAAAATGATCAGGATGAATTAATGTACCCCGTCGTCTTACGAATGGCACAAAAGTATTATGGTGAAATCGAAGGCAGTGAATTTGCCGACGGTTACAAAAACATGACCTCGGATCAAGTTGCACTTTTCGAGATAGTAATCGAACGAGTCACTGCAAGAGAAGTTTAGTCTTTTCTACAACACACAAACTTTACAGTAGATTAATCGTATTTAAATACGTTAATGTTAGATATCAAATATCTCTAGCAAGGAGAAATATATGTCTGCTTACCATATTACTCACACACACACCGCAGAAACTTGTTTCGGAGGCCCCAATGCGGATGAGGAAACGATGGGTTTGTGGAAACAGGTTAAAGCAAACGCTCACGAAAACAACGTAGAAATACAATTTTTTCAAGTAAATGCTACTGAGCACACGTTTTTCCTCTTAATGGAAGCGGCGAAGTATTCTGATATAGAAAAAACAATTGGGCAATGTAAAAAAACAGGAGACTTTGTTATTACACCCGTTATGGACCCACCCCCAGCACTTTTCTAGGAATCGATTTTTACTTGCACGTTCATGAAGGAAGATTCAATGAATACACGTAGTTTGACAGGATTATCACTCATTGTCGGTCCCATACTGACAGTGCTCTGCTGGATTATATTCTATGGGACAACTAGTTGGAATCCGACAGAGAGCACAGCCAATATCGCGAATATGGGCGCAGAGGCAGATATGGCAAGGATACTTCTTACTCTCGCAACAGTGGGAACATTACTTTCTGTCATCGGAGTAGCTGGTCTGAAGCGAATAATGTCAGATGGTGCAGGGAACCACTTTGCTTTGGCCGGTCTACTTGTTTTTACTCTTGGTGTGGCAATTGGAACTGGTGAATCTGCGCTAATACTTGGCTCTGCAGATGCCTTTAATGCTGGAGAGGGTGCAGCGGCAGAATCACTTTATTTCGCATCACAAGCAATCGGTTCCATGGGCTGGTCAATACTCTTCCTCGGCTTCGGAATTATCGGCTATGCCATTTTGGTGCAGAAAAATTTCAATCCAATTATTGCCATTCTGACAATAGTTATTGGAGTGTTCGGATTCTTCATGGCAGCTTTTAGTTATGATTCGGAAATTTTAGCCATTGGTTATGTAGGACATGCACTTCTTTTTGCAGTAATAGGAGCGTGCGTTCTCCGTTCATCAAACTAGATTAATAAATTGATCAAATGTGTACTTATATAGACATTTGATCAATTAATATTGGCGTTAACACAGCAACTCTATATATGATTTTAACTATTACGTGTTGATAACTAACATAATAGAGAGGATCTTTATGGATACCAAAAGCGCTGGTCGCGCATTGGCAGTAGGAGTACTGGCTGGAATTGTAGGTTACATCTTGTGGCAAACCCAAATAGGTTTTGACACAAAAACAGACGATATAACAACAATACTTGCAAATAGTGCATCTGGTGCTACAGCCATTAAAATTGCACTCACACTTATAGGTGTGGGTTTAGTTGTTCATGCTGCCGGGTTGCTTGCAACCAAAGGGACAGTATCTGGTTCATGCGAAAGTTTAGGAATTTTTTGTATCATTGCTTCCATTGCAGTATGGGTAACGAGCATTGGGTTCGGAGTTGCACTGATCGAAATGGGTGAACGTTTTGTTGCTGCAAGTGCTGCTGGAGATGCTGCAACAGCTGGTTCCATCGCAATTGCGGGTGGATTCACTAATGCTGCAAGTATAGGAGCCAATAGTTTAGGTGGACTACTTGCCGGTATCGGCTGGTTGTCACTTGGACTCGCCTATAAAGATAGTGATGTCAAAGGCGCAATTTCTTTCCTTCCACTCGGATGGGTCGCAATTGCAGCTGGAGTAATTTTGTTATTCTCCACGCTCATTCTTAACAACTTTGTCAGTGTTGAATCAGGAAGTCAGCTTGGTGGACTAGCTTTCATACTGATTACCATTTGGGCAGTTTCACGTGGTCTTAAGATGTCACAAGACGGCTAAGTCACTACTTTAGTACACTAAAAAAACCCCTTTCCGATCGGAGAGGGGTTTTTTTGATTGAATAACTGCAGCCAGCACTACGGAGTTAACTGATATCCATAAACTGGATCTGGAGGCACTCCTCCAGCTGACCATGCATCACTCTGAGACATCCATTCTCCATCAACTTTGAAAAGTATTGTCTGCCCTGCACACCCATCGTCAAGATTGACAGGACCCCACGATCCGTCTGATCCAACAACCACTGAAGTTACAGAACGTGCAGATGATTGTGCGGTAGGACTGTTGGCAAGATATATCTCAATGGTCGATCCTGCTATCGCGCCAACACCATAGACTACATGTGGTATTTGCATAGTACACACTTTAGGTGCCTCCTCTATCTTTGCACAGTTGATGGATATGTCAGCTTCACGGCCATAGGACAAATCTAAGTACGCACCTGTTAGCTGTTTGGTTGCCAATAGTAGACTATCGCTGTTAAACAGAGCAATGAACGATTGCCCAGCTTGAAAACTCTCTAGTTCTCTACCAAACAGCGTAAGCTCGCTCTCAAATTCGAGTTCAAACTCGTAGTTTCCTGGTTTGACACATTCAATATGCAACGAAGAGTTCGTTACAGGCAGCCAGTAACCAAATGCTATCTTCCAGGACCGTAACACCTCATATTCTAGCTCATCACCAGTTACCCAAGCCCTTATGTGTGGATCAGAATCTCCATAGTCTGCATGTACCGCGGATTTTGAACCAATAATGATATGATTATCCTGACTATGAACACCTACCATAAAATCGTTCATGTACGTACTTAAACCTGGAGGTACCGTATTGGCAGCAAACGGAATTTCCACTGTTTCCCCAACTTTAGATTGATAGGATGTTTGCGATATCTCAGAAATATTGAAGTACTTCGCAATATCTTGCCTGTCACCACGTACGATATTCCAGTTTGTATAAGCAAAGACATAATTACTAAAATGATCCACTTCCGCAGTCACAGTCGTTGTCCCTGAAGATGTAGTACTACGAGTGATCGTAGGGGCACTCGCACCAGCAATAGGATTTCCTGCATCATCTACAGATCGAACCAATAAGAGATTCATTGCTTTAGGAACTTCAAATTCGATCTGTGCTGGTTTACTCAACTCCACATGTTCCGATCCAAATTTAAAGACCTTTTCAGTGATCACTACTCCTGAATCAGGATCAGTGCGTTTTTCTTCCCATAATTCTGGAACAATTGTGACACCACTGGGTAATGCACCATCAGGAATAGATACTGATGTTGGCGCACTAACATCAGTAAACACATATTTTGGACCTGTTGTGGTTGTAGTAACTGTCGGTGGTGCTACTTTCTTTGCAGCGGGAATACTTGCTGTAAGTGAAGGTGCTTCCACTGGTGGTGGTGCCGCTGGTGCTGTCGTTGCTGCCGCTGGTGCTGTCGTTGCTACCGCCGGTGCTGCCGTTGCTACCGCTGGTGCTGTCGTTGCTGCCACCGGTGCTGTCGTTGCTGCCACCGGTGCTGCCGTTGCTGCCGCTGGTGCTGTTGTTGCTACCGCAGAAGAATCAGAGGAATCTCCTGAACATCCTGTAATAAATGCAAGGCTGCAGGCAATAGCGATAATCACCAATACGCGGTAATGCATGGAGAAAAAAACTGGTCTGATCATTATTTAAGCACCTTAAGTTGATAAATTTATATTTAAACAATACGACGGAAATTACATTAAGAATGCATTAGTCGATAGTTAAGTTTTATGATGAACTTTGTCTATCGGTGAAGAATAGAAAAAGGCGAACATTGTGGATGTACCGATTTTTGAACGGACCAAACAACGACTAACAAATGCTGGTCCATTCCCTGATCTCCTTAAGCTTGAACTGATCGAAGCAGATGATGAAAAATCACGTATTCGCATGCAGTGCCGAGAAGATCTCGAACACGCCTTCGGAGCAATGCATGGCGGGGCATTGATGTCACTCGCTGATATCGCAAGTGTCGTTTGGGCACACATCCACACCAAAGGACAACTTGCCGGTACACAACAATTTAGTATCAATTTCCTTCGACAAGCTTCGGGAAACTATATCGATGCCATCTCCGAAGTCGTTCACAACGGACGAACATCATTAGTTGTACAAACAACACTCGAGAATGATGCTGGTGAATGTGTGGCACTAATCACACAAACACAGGCAGTACGTCCATTGGAACAATAGAACAGACAATTATTCTATTTGTCCCAATACTCTGTTGAGGTACGCATTTGTAAAACGCCCGTCCGGATCGAGTTTTTTTCGAACCACTTGAAATTGCTCCCATTGGGGATATAAGTGCATCAACGTATCTTTGGTCTGAAAATGCATTTTGCCCCAGTGCGGACGACCATCAAATTCTCGCATCAATGTTTCAAATCCTTCAAAGTATTGCTGATAGCGTTCATGTGTACGTAAATGAATAGCAAACGAGCATGTTTCACGATCAGTCGACATACTAAGTGGAATATCGTCGGCTGCAGTAAAACGCATCTCGATCGACATACTCGGTATGATCCCTGTCTGCTGGAGAAATGCACGGTAACGTTTCATAGCATCTTTTGCTGCAGCACGAGGAATAAAATATTCCATTTCAACGAACTTCACTTTGCGCTCCGAAGTAAACACTCTGTAACTTCGATCTACATAATCTTCTCGAAACGTCACAGGAAGATTACGTCGTATGAACCTACTCACTGGTGGGGCAATTCTGTCTACTTTGACCAGATTATTGGCAATAAAATCACCTATTAGTACATCATTTTTAAAATTTTCCCAATATGTCAGAGGCTCTTCAGGACGTGTTGTTCGATTATTTTGTTTGGTAAATGCATTCTGCATATTTGGTTGCCAGAAAAATTCAAAATGTTCATTGCTATCGATAAAGTCGTCGAGGTTTGTCATAACTTCATCCAATGCAATCGGCTTTTCCACAGCATGTAAATTAAACGCTGTTTCACATTTGAGTGTAATAGTTGAAATAATTCCTAATGCACCCAGAGATACACGTGCTGCATGAAAAATATCCTGATGCTCGTCTTTACTACAATTGAGCACTGAACCATCTGCTGTGACAATACGCATCGAGTGCACTTGGGTCGGGATACATCCAAATGTTGCACCCGTTCCATGCGTACCAGTCGAAATCGCTCCTGCAATACTTTGATATGCGATATCACCCATATCTTCCATTGCAAATCCGTACGTAAACAGTTCTTCACTTAAGTGTGATAATTTTTTCCCAGATTGAACTGTGACGTATCCGTTGACGGAATCCACTTCTACGATTTGATCATAATTCGTGAGATCTAACACATAATCATCAGAGACTGCTATACCGCTAAAGGAGTGTTTTGCACCAAATGCTTTTATTTGGAGACCGCGATTCGCTGCCTGCTGTACCAGCGCTACAATTTCATCTTCAGTCGTTGGACGAAATATTTCGATCGGGGATGCATGTAAGTTCCCAGCCCAGTTACGCCAGGAATGTCGTTTAGGGACATGATCTTGTCCACCGGTTTGTGCAGCATGGATCGACACTATACCCTCACTTTTATAGATCACTAAAGTAGAGCAAGCCCAACACAATCGCTAGAGTTTAACGACCATTTTCCCCACATTAGTCCCTGCAAATAATCCACGAAATGCTTCTGCAGCGTTTTCGATGCCTTCAACCACTGTTTCTTGTGTTGTGATCTTTCCTTCAGACATCCAAGTACTCATATCGGAAAGGAATTGAGAGCGAAGATCACTGTGGTCAGAGACGATAAAGCCACGCATATTAATTCGTTTACCCACAATCAATGACAAATTACTTGGTCCGGGTCTGTGTACTTCCTCGTTATATCCAGAAATCGATCCACATGCAGCTATTCGACCACCTTCATTCATCAGTGCGATCGCTGCTTCAAGGTGTTCATAGCCCACATTATCAAAATACACATCAACTCCATCGGGAGCTGCATCTGATAGTGAATGTACGAGATCACTGTCACGATAATTAATAGCAACATCAAACCCAAGATCATCCGTCAGCAAAGAACATTTATCGTCTGATCCAGCAGTACCAATCACTCGACATCCTTTGAGTTTGGCAATCTGCCCAGCGACACTCCCGACTGCACCGGCTGCACCTGAGACAAAGAACGTATCGCCTTCACGGATCTGACCAATGTGTAATGTACCGACATATGCAGTAAGCCCAGGCATACCCAAGACTCCCAGATAATGTGACGGCATCTCGGCGTTTGCAGGTAATTTCACTAATGAGCTTGCGGATGTAGTGTAAGCCTCACGCCAACCTAAATTACTTTGTACTAGATCACCTACGGCAAAATCGTCATGTTCTGAAGCAGTTACTTCGCCAACTGCACCACCATGCATGACTGTCCCTAGTTGATACGGAGGTGAATAAGAAGCAACATCTCGCATCCGCCCTCGCATGTACGGATCGACAGAGAAAAACAAATTTTGAACAGAGACCTGACCATCTTCAGGAGTAGGTAGTTCTACCTCAACGATGTCAAAACATTCATCATTCGGTAATCCAACTGGACGGTTTATCAAATGCACTTCACGGGTACTCATCATTACACCTCACAGGACTTTATTTTATCTCTACACTGAACATGCTTTGGACTAGCAATAGGCCATCAGTGCATTCTAATAACCATCACTCGACTTCGGCTGATCATTTTGTGCAATGATAGTCCCTTGGAGTTCTGCTATCGTAGTTTCCAGTTCTGCTATCTCTGCCTTCAAATTTGTGACTTCGACAGAGAGTGTCGCTAAACCTTCTTGGGTAGCACGCAGTGAATCTTCTGTTGCGGTATCGTCATTAGAGCATGCAACAGCTGTCAAAAGAACAAGAGCTAAGGAAATAGAGAATATCTTCATAAATCTATGGTATCACTACAGAATGTAGAACTTGAACTATCGAATGAATGAAATGCTTTCTGAGGAGTCATACATGAGCAACACTGTCATCTTAGAAAATTCATTTCTCGCAACAATGAAGGATCCCAATGATCCTGCAATGTTGAAACAAAATGCCATCCACACCACTGAAGGAGCTTCACGTTATGGTTTTGGTGGAGCATTAGTCGGTGGCGTTACTTTGTATGGGTGGTGTATCCCCAGTATTTTACAGGCGATGGGAATTGAATGGCTTGATCATGGCTGGATACATGTCATGTTTCGTCGACCCACATACCCGGGAACACAAGTACAATTTGTTGTGACAAAAGATGACGAAGGCACTCACCATTTTGTTGCGACAAAAGATGACGGAGAAGCGTGTCTCAGAGGAACACTAGGCTTAGGTGAGGCGCATTGGCTTGATATGTTACAGCTCTCAAACAATCTGAATCCTGATCCTGTATTGGACAATCGTGAATTCTTAACTATCGATAACGCACCTGTCGGTGAAGATCTCCGGACATTCGCATTTGAGATTTCTGAAGAATATGCAAACGAAACTGGCGTTGATGCAGGTGATATCCAAGGTTTGTTTACTGGAGAAGATCCCTTGGTACACCCCTCATTGATTGCTCGACAAATGATGCCATTACTCGCTCATTCCTATGACTATGGACATCCCGCTATCCACGTCAGTAGTCATGTACAAAATTTCAAACGCGCTGAGGCAGGTCAGACATTTATACTCACTGGCCATTTTGTAGAAACGTATGAAAAACGAGGACACCATTACGCTATCTGTGATGGTGCCCTTTTTGATGCATCTGGAACTGAAATTGCACGAATCCGACACACAAACATCTATAAAGTTGCGCAGCAAAATGCTACATAAGCTGTCTTAGATTAAATCATGCCAGCTTCAACCATATAATTATTCGCTGTACACATTGCAGCATCATCAGAAGCCAGAAACAACACCATTCTTGCTGGGTACACAGGATCTATTAAATCCGGTAAGCATTGTTCTTTACGTGCTTCTTCCAATCCTTCAGGTGTCACCCAAAGTTCTTTCTGCCGCTCAGTCATAATCCAACCTGGAACGACCGTATTAACGCGAATACGATGAGGCCCTAAATCACGTGCGAACGATCGAGTCATACCATGTATCGCAGCTTTCGATGTTGTATAAACGGGCATACCACCACGTTTCACCCACCACGAAACTGATCCAAAGTTAATAATAGAACCGCCACCAGCCTCAATCATGCCTGGCGCTACCGATTGGATAGAGAAAAACATATGACGCAAATTGGTAGCAATACGCTCGTCATAATATTCAGGAGTCACATCTTGCCATTGATGACGATCGTCACGTGCAGCATTATTGACGAGTACACGTGCAGGACCCAACGCATCTTCAAGTTTCTTAAATGCCGCGCGTGAAGCTTCGATATCTCTCAAATCACAGAACTCAAAGTGAATATCGACACCATTTGAACGCAATTCATTTGTTAATTTCTCTCCATTGGTTTGATCAAAATCAATAAATCCAATTTTTGAGTTCTGGTTCGCGAAAGCCTTCACGATCTCAGCACCGATACCTGAAGCTCCACCTGTAATATATACAGAGGCACCATCGAGACTTGGATATGTTGCAAATGTCATCTTCTCCTCTTTCCCTTAATTACCTTCTAAAATAAAACTGGCAATACGCTCTCCGATAACCATCACCGTTACATTGATATTTGCCCTTACACATTCAGGCATAATAGATGCATCTGCAACACGCAAATTATTAACGCCATATACTTTTCCGAACTGATCGACTACAGCCATTTCATCTGACTGAGGACCCATCTTCGCAGTACATGAAACATGATGGCCAGTTTGCACACTCTTACGAATCCATGCATCAAGTGCCTCATCTGAAATCAGATCAGTATCCAGTGGATACATCCTATCTTGTACTAAATGTTCCATCGCAGGATGATTTTCGAGTCTCACTAAAAGACGTACGCCATCACGATAACGACGAATATCTTCCTCTTCAGCCAATAAATTATAATCAAGGTAGGGGTGTTCTCGGTAATCAGCAGAATTCAATCGCACTTCACCTTGGGAAAGTGCAGAATTTAAGCCTAAACCAGCATTAATTCCTACAGGATGTATAACATCACCTGATTGATCATCTCTGCGGGCACTAGCAGCATGCGATAGATACACAATCATATCGTTATCAATGGCCGATCCATCAGCAGTGTATCGTAAAAGCACTTGTAACCTTGGGCCGATAGGGTCAAGCTCAACTTCAGGTTTCGTCGCCCAGAGAATTCCTAATAAAGGATGATCCCGCAGATTTTGACCCACACCAGGGGAATCCACAAGTACATTAATTCCATGTTCTTCTAAATGATCTGCAGGACCTATACCCGAAAGCATCAATATTTGCGGAGAGGCAATCGCGCCAGCGCTGAGAATAACCTCGTCACCTTCAACAATGAATTCTTCATCATCAGAAACAGCACATACTCCTGTAGCGTGCGGTGTATCACCAGAAGTATCGAAGAGAATATTTTTTACTGTGACATTCGATCGAATCGTCAGATTCAGTCTATGTCGTGAGAGTCCCAAATATCCGATTGACGTTGACCAACGAATACCACCAGGGTTATTCAATGGTATCGGCCCGACACCAATAGTATCTGGAGCATTCGCATCTTCGCAAAACGGAAATCCTGCATCAAGGCATGCATCAACAAATGCACGTGACCCTGCCTGCCATTCCTCTTCAGGGAATCGATGGCAAATGATAGGGCCTGTCGATCCATGAAAATCTCCAGGATTGTCTTCATATGTCACGTCAGTTTCGATTTTATTAAAATAAGGCAGTAACTGCTCAAAATCCCAAAGATCATTACCCCACTCAGACCAATTATCATAATCTTCAGGAAGACCTCTTAGGAAAACTTGTCCATTAATAGCACTCGAACCACCTGTAATTTTCCCTCGTGGTACATCAATTTCTGCAACGTCAGTGGCACGTGCACGGTACTGCCAATTGTAATCACTCGTCCAAATACTTTTGGTTGATGCATAGCCATATTTCACTTCTTCAGGCAGACTCTCGATATTTTCATGATCAGGACCTGCCTCCAGCAATAAAACTGACTTGTTGGGATCCTCAGAAAGTCTTGTGGCAAGAATTGCACCAGCTGAACCAGCTCCGATAATTATATGATCGTACCGCATATGTACCTCTTTACAGATTTATCCTGCCGATAAACGTCTTGCCGCATCGCCATCCCATTCAATGCCAAGCCCAGGAGCTGTTGGTAATGGGATAGCTCCATTTTCTACTCTCTCTGTTCCATTAACAAGTTCATCTCTCCATGGAACACCGGCATAGCCATACTCCAACGACAAGAAATTATTGCTGACAGCGCTGAGATGAACCGAACTGGCTGTAGCAATTGGTCCTGACATATTATGAGGAGCAATTTCAACATCATAAACTGATGCAATGGCATCAACTTCTCTAAATGCAGAAATCCCACCAATCCATTTCACATCAGGCATCACCACATCTAACGCACGATGTTCAAAGAGTTCTCGGAAAGAGATCAGTTTTGATAACTGTTCACCACCTGCAAGTCGTGGCTGTATGAGTCTACGTAAAGCACTTAACTCTGCATGATCATCTTCTTTAAAAGGCTCTTCAATCCAAAAAAGATCATAGGGTAAAAGTCTGTCTGCCATTTGCTTTGCATCTGCAGGAGTAACAGCCCAGGCCCAATCAGTATGTAATTTAATATCTGGACCTATTGCTTCACGTACTGCTTGTATACGCGATTCAGCAAGATCCCGTTCTTCATTAGTAAGAGCAACACCTCGACCAAAAGCCACCTCGGCTGGTTGGGGAAATGGATAGATCTTTACCGCTTGAAATCCATCAGCAACAGCACGCGATGCTGCTTCAGCAAGATCAGATGGAGATCGACTTTGAGTGGCTTGACTGAGATTTGCATAGAGAGGAATATCTTCGCGAACAGCTCCTCCAAGCAGTACGTAGACAGGCTGGTCTAATGCCTTCCCGGTTAAATCCCATAATGCTTGCTCAATACCACTTACTGCAGCATAGCGTATTCGATTTGCGTAGGGGTTATTAAGCCAATGTTGGCGAGCTTCATGCATAAGACCAACGGGATTTTTTCCAATAAAATAAGATTTCATCTCGTCAATAGCAACAGCAACACCAGCATCTAATCGACTTTGACTACACTCACCTATACCAAGAAGCCCTTCATCAGTATGAATTTCAACAAACATCCATGTTCTTTTGCTAGCCGAAGGATTGGCAAGAAATTCACTTGCTGCATCAACGACGACCGTTTGCAAATCTGTAATCTGCACAACAACTCCAAACACTATAATTTTTTTGTCATCAACGTAATTTATACATCACTCTGTTTTTTTGCCATCAGAAGTATGAAATTCACATGGAATATTCCAGCAAAAACATTTAAGCTTCAGAACAAGCAAAATAAATCGGAGTAAAACATGATGAACTGGAATAGTGCTCTTGCACTCAGTACTGCATTAAGAGATGGAACTTTTTCCGCTGTCGATGTAATGAATGAAACATACGATCGAATTGAAAAACATAATCCGCAACTCAATGCAATCGTCAATTTATTACCACGAGAAGAAGCACTGAAACTTGCTCATGCCGCTGACCAGATCGAACCTAGTGAACGTGGAGATTTACATGGCATCCCCATGGCAGTCAAAGATCTGAACGATGTCGCAGGCTTCCCTACCACAGCAGGGTATATCCCATACAAAGATCAAATAATCGAAAAAGACGGCCCCATGGCCGCTCGTTTACGACAGGCAGGAGCACTTTTCATTGGAAAAACAAATACTCCAGAATTAGGACTAGGTTCCCAAACGTACAACAGCGTCTTCGGAACAACCCTAAATCCATATGACCAAACGCGAACACCTGGAGGCAGTAGCGGTGGTGCTGCAGTTGCAATAGTTACAGAAATGTTGGCAATCGCAGACGGCAGCGATATGGGAGGATCCCTTCGTAATCCAGCTTCATTTTGTAATATCGTAGGCATGAGACCTTCTATTGGGAGGGTACCTTCTGGAGGTCATTCAACATGGTTCGGCAGAATGTCCACAGCTGGACCAATGGCACGAACAGTTAAAGATGCAACATATCTACTCTCAGTCCAAGCAGGACCACATTCATCTGATCCATTGACGCTTCCAGAATCAGGAACCATCTTCAAAGATCTTCTTTCGCAGATAGAACAAGAACCTTCATCTCCTTACCGCATTGCTTACAGTCCAAATTTACATGGATTGCCAATTGCTTCTGAAGTAAGCGAAGTTATTACACAAGCGCCAGCAGTATTTGAGAATTTTGGATGGGAAATCACTGAAACATCACCAGATCTGTCAAAAGCCATGGAAGTATTCCAAATTCAACGGGCAGCCGGGTTAGCAAATTTAGGAAGAACTCTTGATAGTAAATACACAGACTGGAGGACACATACTAAAGATACAGCTTTATGGAATATAGATGAGGGAATGAAATTAAGTTCCCAGGAAATTCTCGAATCGGAGCAACTCCGTGCAGAAATTTATGCAAACGTTGCTGCTTTTTTTGAAACTTATGATGCACTTATTCTGCCTGCAGCTCAGGTTGCACCTTTCGATATTGAGACACAGTGGATTGAAGAAATTGAAGGGGTGAAATTCCCTACATACCTTGATTGGATGACAGTGTGTTGTGCCATTTCCATCACAAGTTTACCGACCATTTCTGTACCAGGAGGTTTTACCACTTCTGGACTACCTGTCGGTTTACAAATTGTAGGGAAACCAAAAGGTGACATTGAATTACTCAAGATTGCGTATGCGTTTGAACAAGCAACAATGCATCACCTAAGAAAACCAAACTAAATTGAAGACACTGCTAAAACTGTAAGGCCTATGACAACCATCAACGTGGCAATAAACTTTTGCACTAACACTTTTTGACCTAGCTGTTCTGTTGCTAACCATGGAGTTTTTGCAGCTACAAGTACGCTCATAAAGAATACAATTAAAGGTGATGCGCTCACTACAGCGCTCGCTAATGAGACAGGCCCCTTTGCTATCGCATACGTTAAGAGAGCAGATGCTGAGACAGCAGCACCTACATCAATTGTGAGTGCCAACGAAGCATATGGTTTTTTCATAAAATGATATATCTCAGCAACATATGATTTGCGTAGATACAAAAGCATCAAAACAATTGCCATACCAAAATATCGGAAAATCAAAGCATGCCAAAACGATAAATCATCCGTTACCGTTTTAAGGAGAATTTGTGAAATCGACACTAATACAATCGCAATAACTAAATAAAGTGTGACTTCACTGAACTTCACCCGCTTATTATCTGCAAATTTCAATGCCGAAAGTACAGCTCCACCTATTGCTAACATCACAGCTAAAAATTCATACTGTGAAAGATTTTCACCTAAAAAGACAACAGCCAACAAAACAACAAGTAACGGGTAGGATTGAAAAATAGGCGCTGCACGAGAAACTTCTTCACGTGCAATGGCGGTAATGATTAAAGGAGCTGCTAAACCCCACATTATTCCCATTAATAAACCACGAATATAGATATCCAAATCAATATCAAACGGAAATGGGGAAAAAATACCAATCGCGATACACATGACAAAACATTGAAATCCAATAAAGAGCAAAAATGAACGAATACCTAAACCAAGAGTATTCATTATCACTTTGTCAGTAATACTCACTATTGCAAAACAATGTGCTGCAATCAAAGCCGCAAGAATCCAGTGGATAGTTGACTCCTAAGCCAATCTAGTCAGAAGTTGGACCAAGGTATTCGGTAATTATCTTGGCATCTATTAATCGAGAAATCTCCTCATCGGATTTCCCAAGTTGAGTAAGAACTTGACGAGTATAACTACCCAATGGCGTAGCTGCATGTTGAATTTTCGTAGGAGTATGAGATAAATCAACCAGAGGTGCTACTACCCGCTGAGGTCCAGTGACAGCATGTACCAATTCAACCATATGATCCGCTTCTTGCACTATTGGATCTTCAGACATTAATTCTGGAATATTGACAGGTGCAGAAGGGCAGCCTTCTCGATTAAAGATCTCCGTCCATTCGTCAACTGTACGACTAGCAAAGAGTAATTTTGTTCGCTCTAAAATCTTTTCCATTTGTTCTTCGTGATCTGGATGTGCCTTATCGGAAAGAATGACAATTTCATCTGGAGTCACTTCAAGTGCACGAGCTGCTGCTGCACGATTAGCTGGCGTCAATGCACCAAGAGTCATAACACCATCTTTTACTTGTCGTGGCCCTGCAATCAGTTTTCCAATCCCAGCAATACCACCACGATTAATCGATTCACGCAGATCATTAACTTCACTAAATGATCCACTACGCTGTTTGAGTTTTTTAATTTCATCAGCAAGTACGTCACGTACTTCCGCATCATACGTAGGTTCACGCATAACAGCGGTATCTTGCAGTACTAGAGCACCGCGTAATAGCGATGCATCAACTAATTGCCCAGTATTAGTGTGTGTGCGAGCTAATAAAGCTCCAAGTATTCCAATTGCAGCACCCATGCCTGCAGAATAATCAGCAATCGTATTATTCGCTAAAATAGGAAGTCCTTCCTCATTTAATTTACCGCCATTAACCGTTAAACCTGAGTACGACTGCATCATTGGATCACTTGCAGGACGATCGACTTGGGAACTTTTTGATCCGAAACCAGTAATGCGTGCATATATCAGTCGTGGATTAATTGACTGAATTTGTTCATAGCCAAATCCAAGCCTCTCGGGGACACCAAAACGAAAATTTGTGAGCAATACATCACTATCAATAGCAAGATCGTGTACCAATTGCTGGCCATCGGGGTGTTTAAGATCAATCGAAATGCTTTTTTTTCCCAAATTAAGAGATTGAAATCGTTTTCCTTCATTCGGGACAACAGTATTGGTATTTCGATAAGGATCACCTTCTAAAGATTCTATTTTTAGAACTTCCGCACCCATTTCTGCCAATATACGACCACATGAAGGTCCTGCCACAGCTTGTGTGAGTTCTAACACGCGTATCCCATGAAGCGGTCCCATAATCACATTATCGTATTTTGTCTGCATCAATTTCACAACTTTCTAATAAAGAACTCCTGCAAATGCAATACACATATTCATTGCATTCAAACACTGACTCAACGTACGCTCAGATCAATTAACCTGATTGTAAGGAATGTCAAAATGAGCAAACTCAAAAATTTACTCAGGCAAACAATTCAAAACGCCTCTCGCCGAAGTATCGGTTTTGCGCATGAAAGCAATACTATACCAAATCCACAAATATTGATTATGGCAAAAGCCAGTACGAAAACAGAATCACAAAAGCTAGTGAAGGCTGGTTGCAGCATTATATTAGCCGAAAAAATCAATAATTTTGATCTTGAAAAGAATCCTGTTGGAATCCAGAACGAAGCTCTCACTGCAGAAATAATTACTGATGCGGTAGCAAAAAATATTGATTTTGTAATTTTTGATTATGAACAAACTCCAGCTAATATATTCGGAGAATCTGAAATTGGGCAAATCTTAAATTTGCCAACTACAGATGACGATCAGCTGACAACATTGAAATTTATACAAAATATTGATGCAGTTTTTGTGGGAAACATACCTGAGCCTTTTCTTATAAAAGATCAACTCTATTTACGTAAGATTGCTGCGAGTCTAAGTGCTCCATTAGTAGCACTTATTGAAAATGTACCTAATATCAATGATCTACTTGCACTTCGAGATTCCGGTATTCTGGTAGTGTTGACACCAAATGATCCAGAGCTAGTAGCTGCAGTGTCCCAACAAATTCTCGAAATGCCCTTACCGCAGATCAACACTGAAAATAGTACATTTTCACCAATGATACCTGCGACAGGTGGATCTTCTGAAGATCACTCACATTAAGTCCTTTTCGTTAAATAAAGGATTAATTAGATAGCGTTTTAATTGCTTCTAACGCCAAAGGAGCATGATCAGAGGCTTCCTGGTCTGCGATAACTTCATACAGAATTGAATCTGCGTTAAAGATGAACGTAGATCTAACTGCTGAAGTACCTGCTTCATTTTTCACACCGAAAGCATCCATCATTGCCAAATTTGGCCAGTCAGACAAAAGCGGGAAGGTGAAACCATTTTGTTGAGCGAATGCACCTTGAGAGGCAAATGTATCTGCGCTGATGCCAACGACCTTGGCATCAAGAGCTTCAAATTGAGAAATCAATTCTTGAAACTCCTGCATTTCAATTGTTCAGCCACCTGTAAATGCCATAGGATAAAAGGCAATTACTGTCACTACATTTTCAAAATCTTGATTTGATACTTTTTGCCGTTCGGTGTCTCGCACCACAAACTCAGGCATTTGTGAACCAACTGAAAGCATAGGAACTCCTATATTATGTACGTATCTAATTAATGATGATCATCGTGAGGAACATCAGGTTTTTGAAAATCCCAGTCTAAATCTCGCTCTCTTCTGTAGAGATAACCTAAACTTATAACAATACCCAAACTTACTAACCCTAAGATTGTCCAAAAAGTGACAATCTGTAAATCTACACTAGGATCTAAAGAACGAGATTCGCTACCAGCAAGGATCACCGAAGGGAAAAAACTCAAACACAGCCCCATGACAACCGCACATATCTGTTTCACGAATAACTCCTTCTTACTATCTTTTCATTATAAAACATGTTGCAACTTTACAATACCCGCCAGTTTAGAGTGAAATAACCTATTTGTCTTCTAGAAATTATTCAATGAAAAGATCAACTATTTTTACAATCGTGATTGCTTGACATGCTATGCAGACCTATACTCAGATACCTTGAGAATTCTTAAGGCATTTAGATAAAACTTCGAAACGCCCGCAGAACGGAGCGATTTTATGCCAAAAAGGACTTGGCAACCGAAAAGAATCCCACGTAAACGAAAACATGGATTTCGAGCACGTATGTCAACAAAAAATGGTCGACACATTCTGGCTAGACGACGTAGTCGTTCAAGAGTGAAATTATCTGTATAAAAAATTGTGAACCAACTAACAGAGAAAAAAATAGCTCGTCTACGTAATAGCCAAGATTTTTCAAACGTCATGAAACACGGTAAACGTGCACGTGGAAAAATTTTGAATCTGGTCGCGTGTCAAAACAACCTTTCCTATAGCCGCATAGGATATTCAGTGAACAAAAGTACTGGATCTGCAGTCATACGCAACCAAATTAAGAGACGACTCCGCGCAATAGCTAATAATTACGCTATACGACCTGGAATAGATATTGTAGTAATACCATCAAAAAAAGCATCTGAGGTGAGCTACAAAGAGATAAATATAGATTTCAAGAGATCTATTGATTTATTAGAGTCAGAATTATAGATAGTAGGTAATAGTTGTCTAATCTAATAAAATCAACTCTCATTGGATTGATCCGTATCTATCAACTTGTTATCTCCCCTTTATTAGGGCCATCATGTAGATACAGCCCTACCTGTTCATCGTATGCCCATACCGCAATTAGCAGATTCGGTGCAATTAAGGGAGTCTTTTTTACGATTAAACGATTAACCAAATGCCATCCATTTTCAGCGGGAGGATTGGACCCTGTTCCCCCAAAACAGCATAGCCATGCAGAGGGTGAGCGATTTTAATGGCTCCTTTTTTACGAACATATCTGGGGAAAAAGATGTTTCACGTGAAACTTTTGTTGATTAGCCCTTTACTTCTTATAGGTGTGGGCTGTGCTGATGTTAGCGGCCCTGAGGGATGGGCTGATCCGATTGAAAAAGATGATACCGTCGTACTCCAGCTAAAACGAGGAGTATTGAGCGGAGGTGGTATTAATAGTTCTGGGCGATTCTTGGAAAGTTGGCGATTTCCGTACGACGAAGATGATTTAGATTTTGACGGATTCTACGCTACACCTATAGTTGATGGTAAAAATGCATATATTGCAGACCATAGTGGGCAAGTAGGGTCAATAGATATCGAAACTGGGCGCTTAAACTGGTCTAGCATGCGTGATGTAGGTTCAGAAATTGTTGCAAGCCCAATTATTCATAGTGGGAAACTCTATGTGGCGACAGAAAACGGCAATGTCTTGGTAATCAATAGAGATACAGGTGCATTAATCGATAGCTTTGAACAGGCAAAGGGGCGAATTTGGTCTTCTCCAATCATTTTAGGCAATACGCTATATCTTGCATCCCTCGATGCAAAGAAAATCTTTAGTATAGATCTATCAAATGGTGCCATCGGCTCCGAATTTAATTTATCTGGTGGTGTTGCCTCTAGCCTATTGACGGCAGGCGGAAGGCTTATAGTAGGGACCCTTGAAGGCCATTTAAGTGCCTTTACACCTGCAAACCCACTCGTTGAAGATTGGGAGCAGTCATTAGAAGGTTGGATAATAGCGAAACCTTTATTGGCTTCAGGGACAATCTATGCTGTTACTAGTCGTGGAATTATAGCTGCGTTAAATCCAACAAACGGTGAAATTCTTTGGAAATCTACTCATGAAGGCTCAAATTTCAGTACAACACCAGTTATTTCGAATGGAGTCCTTGTTGTTATATGCAGAAAAGGAAATGTAGTTGGTTTGGATCAAAATACTGGTAATGTCCTCTGGGAGCGCAAACTTGATGATGTCAAGCTTTTACCACAGCCATTATTGGCCAACGATCAGGCCATCTTACTCAGTCGCTCGGGTGAAATTATCCATATTAATCCTCAAACTGGTAACGTAAGTAATCGTTACAAAAGGGAGAATTAACTATGCCAATTGGAGCTATCTGGCAAGCAGGACTAGAAACACCTCTTTTGAACTTCATGTTGATACTTAGCTCGCTAACTTTTAACCAATATGGAATTGCAATAATTATCTTTACAATCATCTCAAGAGTACTTCTATTCCCATTAACACTAAAAACTTTGAGATCTGCAAAGGCAATGCAGGGTTTACAGCCGCAAATGAAAGAAATTCAGAAAAAATATTCAGATCCAAAGCGAAGATCTGAAGAGACCATGAAACTTTATAAGGAATCTGGGGTTAGCCCGTTAGGGTGTCTTGGACCGCAATTAATTCAGTTGCCAATTTTTATTGCGCTTTACCAAGTCATCCGCATTACTTTAGGCTCCACACCTGAATCTTTAGTGGATCTTGCACCTAGGGTTTATTCCTATCAAATTTTGGAAAATGTCATACCTCTTTCTACTACATTCTTATGGCTGGATTTAGGAGCACGTGGTGGATTTGTGCTTGCTATTATTGTAGGAGCCTCTATGTGGCTACAACAAAAAATATCAACTTCGAGTAATCCTGCTACCCAAACACCTCAACAACAATCAATGAATCAAATGATGCAATGGATGTTACCAATGATGTTTGGCTGGTTTGTGCTGACCCTACCTGCAGGCCTTGGAGTATACTGGGGTTTTAGTACAATTATTGGCATAATTCTCCAATGGAAATACGTAGGTCCTGGAGATTTTACTTGGGAAAGTCTAATTCCAGCACCAATGAGAAAAGGGAGAGAGCCTTCTGCTGATCAGCAAAAGGGAGAAAATACACAAAATACAGTCGAAGTGACTGAAACAAATGAAATGGAGAGTACAAATGGAAGTGGCGGAGACCAGCGGACGAACCGTCGAAGACGCCGTAGATCGGGCGCTAGAACAACTAGGACGTCGAAAAGATCAAGTAGACGTCGAGGTAATTCGTAAGGGAAGCAAGGGATTTCTTGGCTTAGGTGGCGAAGAGGCAATAGTTCGAGTAACTGCCAAACGAAGTGGCAGCGGGCGAAATCGACGGCCAACAAGACGTGGACGGCAAAATAATAGGCGCAATGGGAATCAGCGTAATGGTGAAGCACCATCAAATCGTGGACCTCGGAATAGTGATTCGAATTCGAACAATAGAAGACATCGTCAGGATAGACGTCAATCGAACCGCGAAGACAATACTAGAGAAATTATTCCAGTAGCAGAGGCTGATCAAACAAAGATACCAGGAGCACTCACTGAAAATATTCCTTTAGCATCTAAGGGCGAATGGGATGATGAAATTGATCTTTTCGGAAGTACACTCAGAGACTTATTAAACTTACTTGGATTTACAGAGACGAATATTACAGTAAGAGATCCTGAAACAGCTGGAGATGGTCTAGGTCGTGTGAATCAAGTATTCGATATATTTAGTGAAGGTGAATCAGATCCAGATAATCTAGCAATGTTAATCGGCCGAAAAGGAGAAACTCTCCAACAATTACAGTACCTGACTAATGTCTTAGTCTCTCGGAAAGTAGAGAGTGACTCAGTATTTGCGGTTGATGTTGATGGTTATCGACATAGGCGAGAGGCAAATTTGACTACGATGGCCAAGGAAATTGCAGAAGAGGTACGAACAACTGGTGATGTCATTACATTAGAACCTATGCCAGCAGCTCTGAGAAGGATCGTCCACTTAGCATTAGAGGACGAGGATGGCGTTACTACACAAAGTATCGGTAAAGGTCGAGAAAGACAGATCGAGGTAATGCCTGAGTAAAATACTTAATTTTCTCCTCAATAATTGATCCGGAGTAAAAATTGGGCGAATATCCTCAAGAACCTATTCTTGTAGTCGGACCGCTATGTATTGATCACACCGCAAAGGGAATACAATTGGGTGGTGCAGTGTCATATGCTGCTTCGGTAATTCATTCTATGGGCTATAAAGCACGAATACTAACTATAGGAAATTCAAATATCGATCTAGGCCTTCTAAAAAAACACGAATTGCATATTATCCCTGATCCGAAAATATTGACATTCGAAATTGACAATTCGAAAGAAGAACGAAAGCTAAAATTGCTACAAAAACCTACAAAAAAGATTACTCTTGATGATCTACCTAAATCTTGGCGAAATAACAATACTCTTATAGTAGCACCTTTGATTGAAAACGATATCGATCTACTCCCATTTTTAGAATTCTCTGATAATACCAAGAATATATCTCTATTGACACAAGGATTACAAAGAAGAGAACAAAATAAAATGATTTATTCTAGAATAAATCATTTTAACTCTCTTATAAGCTTTTTTACTGATTCATTCTCAATTTTTAGATCTGAACAAGAAGCAAGTTTTTGGAGTGAGAGCCAAGTAGAAAAAACACTTGCAACTGGGGCAAGAATCATCACAACATTGGGAAAACAAGGTGCATTGATACATAAATCTAATACAATTACAAAAATACAACCTGTGCTAACTGATTCTGAACTAGATACAACTGGCGCAGGTGATATCTTTGCTACAGCATTCACGTTAAGTTTAAAATACGGAGAAAGACAGGCTGGAAACCTTGCAGCAGCATATGCAACTAGCTCCATAGAGCAAATAGGCCCTATGCCATTACCATCGCAAAAAATTATTCGCAAGCGAGTACTTGATGAACCGCGTAGTTTCGACCACAATCATCAGGGAGACTGAATTGAGTCAAATTGTTGCAGTAGCTAACCAAAAGGGTGGTGTTGGGAAAACAACTACAACTGTTTCATTGGCTGCTGCAATAGCAAAAATGAATCAAAAAGTACTCATCATTGATGCAGATCCTCAATCGAATGCATCTTCAGCAATTGGGTTTAATACACTGGAAAATAGCGCTCTATACGATTCATTGTTGAATAATTACTCTCTACGTAATGGTGTAATCGACACAACTATGGAAAGAGTTTCCATAGTACCTTCGGCTCCTGAGCTTGCAGGAGTAGAAGTAGAACTCGTTTCACACATTGGCCGTGAATATAGAATGCAAAATACATTAGAATCTCTTCGAGAAGAATATGATTTAATTCTTATTGATTGCCCTCCATCTCTAGGGCTATTAACTGTCAATGCACTTACAGCAGCTGATAGTATTCTAATCCCTGTTCAATGCGAATACTTTGCATTAGAGGGATTAAAACACTTGTCCAACACCATAGAATTAATACAAAAAAACCTTAATCCAAAACTAAAAATTTGTGGCATTTTACTCACAATGTATGATGCACGTACCAATCTCTCACGAGATGTTGAATTAGAAGTGAGAGCACATTTTAACGAAACATTTAATGTAGTAATCCCTCGATCCGTTAGACTCTCTGAAGCACCTAGTCATGGAACATCTGTTTTAGATTATGATCCTGAATCTGCTGGTGCAGTAGCCTACAGCCAACTTGCTGAAGAATTTCTAAAATTATCAACCGAAAACCATAGTTTATAAGGAGCTTACAATGTCACGAAAAACTGGACTTGGACGTGGATTATCTGCGCTAATACCTGACAATCAACAACAAGATAGTACAATTCAGACTAATCAACAAAGTATTCCTGATTCTAACATTTTGGAAATAGCACCAGATGATATAAAGGCTAATCCTAATCAACCCAGAACACATTTTAACGAACAAGACATTGAACAATTGGCAAGATCAATAAAAGAACACGGCATACTGCAACCATTATTAGTATCCGATACAAATAACGGTACATACCAATTAATTGCGGGAGAACGAAGGTGGCGTGCAGCTAAAATCGCAAATTTAGAAAGAGTACCTGTACTAGTTAGAGAAACAAATCCACAAGAAATATTAGAATTAGCTCTTATTGAAAATATTCAACGAGCTGATCTAAGTGCATTAGAAGAGGCATCGGCATACCAAAAGCTAGCAAATGACTTCCAACTTACACAACAAGAAATTGCAGATCGTGTAGGAAAATCTAGAACAACCATTACTAATACTCTTAGATTACTTGAATTACCTCATGAAATTCAGCAATCACTTAACAATAACGAAATTACTGAAGGACATGCACGTGCACTTTTAGGTCTAAGTGACATCGGGGACATGATCCAAACGCTTGAAGTAATACTCAGTAGTAATCTAAATGTCAGGCAGACAGAAAACATTGTTAAAAAACAACGCCTTAGTAAAGAACCTCTCTCTAAAATAGAAAACAATAGTAAAAAATTAGAAATAAATCTTCCTGATACAAAACATATTAGTGTTACATTACAGCGATTATTTGGTACAAAGGTGACTGTCCAACGCGCCAATGATGGCTCAGGAACGTTAACCATTCATTTCTATAGTGAGGAAGAGTACGAAGGAATTCTTTCGCATCTTATTGAAGAGGAAAATCATGACAATTATTGAACGTTTACAAGATTTAGACATTGAACTTCCGAACCCTAAAGCCGGTGGTGTCTATTCCCCTGCAGTGCAATCTGGAAAATATATCTATGTATCAGGACAACTACCAGTGCACGACGGAAAATTACTGAATCCAGGAAAACTAGGGGATAACATCAGTACTGAAGAAGGGTATGCTGCGGCCAGAATCTGTGCGATCAATGCTTTAGGTGCAGTGAATGCATTATTAGGTTCTCTTGAAAATTTAAGAGTTATCAAAAGTATCGGTTATGTCTCAGCAACAACTGATTATAAAGAACACCCTGCAGTTGTTAACGGTGCAAGCGAATTACTCAAGGATTTATTCGGAGACGTCAATGGTATTGGTGCACGTGTAGCTTTCGGAGTAGCATCACTACCAGCAGGATCATCAGTTGAGTTCGAACTATTGTTGGAGAAAATTTAATGTCAAGAATTGACTTTGTCACTGGGGCCCCGGAAAAATATATGCCTATGGTGGAAGAACTGGCATCAATTCCGGATCGTCTTTCTATAATTCTTGATCGATTAAATAGTAATGAATTTCGCCAATCACGAGACCCAGAATGGTCTCCTGCACGAATTCTTAACCACATGATTAGTTATGCAAAACATAACGGAGAATTTATTAACCAGATGGCTTGGATGACCGATCCCACACGAAGCGAGTGGGATGAAGAATCAGAACTAAGTATGCAAGATACCAGCAGTCAACTTCTTCAAAGTTTACGTGATGAAATATCTACAACAATTGAATTGCTCTCACACACTCCGGATGCACAGTGGGGGCGACCGGGCTCAATTAGTAACCATGGCAGGAGATCATTACGGCAACAATTACGATCACATATTGACCACTTAAATAGTCACACTACTCAAATAGAACAAATAGTTACTAGTAACTAGTTAAAAAATACTTTGATCAATTTTTAATTCCAAGCAGATCCAGGTTCTAAGTCATCTTCGTGAAGCTTTATATCATGCATTAACCGTTGATTCCTCTTCTCTATACGCATACGAACATCATCACCAGTAAAAATATAAAACCTTGACTGTAGAATACTCCGAACAACTATTGGGCCGACTTCCATTCCATCTATAGCATCTACCGCCTCTTCAGGTTTTGTTGCTGAATTGCCCTGACCATAAGATTCGGGGCGGTTTCTATTCGCTTCCCAAATACGAGTATTAACTCTTGATGGACACAAAACCGAAACAGTAATCTTATCCTTAGCCAACTCAGAAGATAAGTTTTCTGAATAACTCACGACTGCAGCTTTAGAGCTACTATAAATTCCTATAAATAAAAAAGTGCCAGACAAATCTTTAGTTAGTATAATTATGAATTGTTACAATGGTGAGAAATATCTTTACCAAGCTTTAAAGAGTGTTATTGAACAATCATATCAAAATTGGGAAATAATTTTT
>JAKUNM010000018.1 GCA_022451865.1 Dehalococcoidia bacterium | reverse complement strand
AAACCATCATCGCAACTGTCCGCATCGAACCTAAAAGAGCATAATGATTATTTGATGCCCACCCTGCCATCCAAACAGCCAAAACCGACAAAGAAGTAATAGAAATTACGTATAAAAGACCAACATTAATATCCAGATATGACATGTTTGCTGACCAAGGTATTGGACCCCATGTGAGCATCGCGGGAATAAAAACTAAGATAGGCGGTAAAAAAAACAACATTTTGTCTGCACCAATTGGAATAAGCACTTCTTTCTGCATTAGCTTCAAAGCATCTGCAATAGGCTGTAATAATCCATATGGACCAACTCGATTTGGTCCTGTACGTATCTGGAATCGTGCTAAAAGCCTACGCTCAATCCAACTTCCTATTAATAAAAATCCACCTAAAAAACTTAAGATACCTACTGCACCTATTACAGCAGGTACCCAATAAGCTAAAACATCGCCAAGTGTATATCCGAGTACAAGTTCTTGATTATTTGAAGCTAGTTTAGTTCGTAAAAATCCAATTGAATATCCCAAATCACGAATGTCATACCATTTACCATCGAGTCGTCCATCTATGACAATGAAGGCAATCAACCCATTAGCCACCAGAAAAAACAAGCTGAAAATTCCTAAGATAAGTTTTGTTTTTATAGAAAAATTTTGTACAAAACCAATCAACGTAGGCCTTGCAGCTATTTGCCTATTCATTGGAGTTGCTGATGTTAAATTTGATGAAGGAATCTTTGAAGTCATCTGTCGATCTCCCCCACAACTATGTCGATTGATCCCAATGTAACCACAGCATCAGATAACGTTGCTCCACGAGCCATATCTCTAAGCAATGATAAATTAATCAAAGATGGTGCTCTTATATGAAATCTATATGGAGCAGGGCTACCATCAGATACTAAATAAAATCCAAGCTCTCCTCTAGGTCCTTCGACACGACCATAAACTTCTCCAGGTTCGGGGCGAAGAGCGAGTGGAACATCAGTCTTATGAGGACCATCAGAAATAGAATCAATTGCCTGTTGAATAATTCTAGTAGATTGTCGTGTTTCTTCTAATCGGACCATGAATCTGTCATAGACATCGCCGACTGTGCCAACAGGCACTTCAAATTCAAAATTATCATAACCGCAATATGGTTCAGTTTTACGTAAATCCCATGGGACGCCAGATCCTCTAAGGGCAGGCCCTACCAAAGATCCATTAATAGCATCTTCTGGAGAGATAATTCCAACATTACGAGTGCGTGCAACGAAAATTTCATTCTCTTGAACAAGCTGAGCATACTCATCAATACGCTCAGGCAATTCATCCACTAGTTCACCCAACGCTGGCCAAAACTCAGGTGGCGGTTCAAATGCGACTCCACCAATCCTCATATAATTAGTCGTAAGACGTGCACCACAAGTCATCTCAAACAAATCTAAAATCTTTTCTCTTTCGCGGAACATATATAGTAATGGAGTCTGCCATGCACCAGCATCACTAACCAAAGTCCCGTTAGCCATCGCATGACTAGCTATCCTTTGTAATTCAGCAAAGATCACTCTGAGGTGTGAAGCTCTATCCGGTACTTCAACTGCAGCGAGCCTTTCTGCAGCTAGACAAAGTCCTAAATTACCTGACATTGCAGCAAGATAGTCCGCACGATCAGTAAAAGGTATATTTTGAGTATAAGTTCTCTCTTCAGCCAATTTTTCCATTGACCGATGGAGATAGCCGACTATCATATCGATGTCTTGAATTTTTTCTCCGTCCATAACTACGCGAATACGAAATACACCATGCGTAGATGGATGTTGAGGACCAATATTAAGAACATATGGTTCTGAAGTAGTCATTTAAATCAAGCTCCACCCCATGACGATGGTGATTCTTGAGAGTTATCATCGTCAACTCTATTGTCTTGATTTATTACTCGAACTGGGTCAGATTCATTTTCAAATGGAAAACGATTAAGACCACTAGTTCTACCATTCCCAATACCCAGAAAATCTTTACGTAGTGGATGCCCAGGAAAGCCATCCCATAAGAACAATCTACGCATATCGGGATGATTTTCAAATTTGATACCCATCAGATCATAAGTTTCACGTTCCTGAAGCAATGCACCTTTATAAACAGGAACGGCACTTGGGATAGTTGGATCAGAGTGATCTTGTGTTCTAACCTTAATCACAATCTGGTGGTTTAAGTCTAAAGATTGAAGATGGTAAACAACCATAAAATAATCATGATAGTCTATTCCGCATAAATTACTAAGTTGCGCTGCATCAAACTCTTCAGAATCTCTCAACCAACGCAAACATTCCTCTAACTGCTGAACTTCAACTTCAACATAATCATCGGTTATATTTTTTATAATTCCAGGAATAGCACTATTAAGTGCATCGGCGACTATCTTGCTTTGTAATTGATTAGGTCCATTAGGCATTAACGCCACTCCAATGCGTTTCGACGCCAAGCATAGGCTAACCCGAGTGCTAAAACACCTATAAATATGGCGGCTTTAATAAGAGCAGCTAGTCCTAATTGAGTATGTTGGACAGCCCAGGGATAAAGAAAAATTACTTCAACATCAAATATTACAAAGCCTAATGCGAACAAATAATATCGAGCATTAAATTGACCCCAAGAACCACCTTCAGCAATCACACCACATTCGTATGTAGCTTCTTTTATGGGATCTGGTCGAGATGGTCGAATCTTAAATCGGTACAGCAAATACGAAACCGTTAGTGGCAAAGCAGGGAAAGCCAATGCCACCATCAGTAGCACGACAAGTCGACCGAATTGCTCCGGTATCAATTTTACGCCCTTCTAGCTAAGTTATAGAAAAACTCAGCAGTCGGAACGTAGCATGTGACTATGTCGTGTGCAATTAAATTGAGGATATTTTAGCCATCATATTGACCTGATTTATTTTGCAAGCTACGGTTCCTGTGGCGTGTGTGTTTTTTCAAATACACAAATACTAAATAAACTGCTATTGTGTCTTGATAAACGATAGCAATCGTTAGTTTGGTAACTTGCATTATAGAGATCATTTTGTTGTGTTTTTATATTTACGAGTAAATAAACACACAAATTCAGAAGGGAGTAGGATATGGCAGAATATAACAAGCCAATCCCCAGTATTGATCCATATGTGAACAAGCCGTTTTGGGATGGAGCAAAAGAAGGAAAACTAATGCTTCCACGGTGCGTAACATGTAATAAAGTTCATTGGTATCCGAGGACTCTTTGTCCATTATGCCACAGCTCTAATATCGAATGGATAGAGGGAAGTGGTGAAGGGTACATTCATACATTCGCTGTACAAAATCGAGCGTTCGGTGGATGGGCAGACGAAACCCCTTATGTACTTGCATATATTGATGTTAAAGAGGGCGGCCGCCATGCAACTGTCCTTCGAGGCGTCGACGCAGAAAATCCTGAGTCGATAAAAATCGGAGCGAAAGTTAAGGTTGAATTTGAACAAGCAGACGAAGATACTTATGTGCCATATTGGCGTGTAGTTGACTAGCGTCACAGAGAAGAGGAGCTGATTATGCCTAGCAATCCTTCCATGAGTGCCGCTATTATCGCGGCCGCAGAATCGGATAAGATTGGCTATATTGAAGAGGGTACTACTGCCCTACAACTGCACATTGAGGCTATAAGAAATGTCTGCGATGCTGCAGGAATTAAACCAAAAGAAATTGAAGGTGTGTTTTCACCAAGTCATTCCAGCTTATTGGCGGAATACCTTGGAATTCGCCCCAAGTATATTGACACAACTGCTGTAGGTGGTTGTTCATTCCAGATGCATGTCCACCACGCACTGGCAGCTATCAACTCTGGAATTATTGATATCGCTGTTGTGAGTCACGGTGAAGCAGGGTATTCTGCACGAAAAAATAAAGGAAATGGAACACTTAGAAGTGGTGCTGGTGATCCTTGGATTCCATCCAACCAATTTGGGACAGGAATATATGGAGCTTGGGGTGCACCGTCGCATTACTCACATGCACTCACCAGACATATGCATGATTGGGGAAGTACAAAAGAAGACTTCGCACAAATTGCTGCAGTTACACGTGAGTGGGCAACATTGAATCCACGTGCTGTAATGCACTCTAAGGAAACGCATCCGAATGGTGGACCAATTACCGTTCAAGATGTTCTTGATTCACGAATGATTGTTTGGCCATTAAATCTACTAGACATTTGTTTAGTGACTGATCATGGCGGTGCAGTTCTAATTGCATCAGCTGAAAAAGCACGATCATTCAAAACCTCTCCTGTCTGGATTGCAGGTGCAGGTGAGAGCCAGAGTCACTCAGACATTATGGCAATGAATGATTTCACTGCCACCTCTGCCGCCGCTTCAAGTGCAACTGCATACAGAATGGCTGGTATGGGGCCTAACGATATGGAAATGGGAATGATCTATGACTCGTTCACAGTGACAGCAGGTATTACTGCCGAAATGTTAGGTTTAACACCTCGTGGTGAAGGGCCATCTTTATGGGCAAATGGTAATGCAAGCCCAGGAGGAAAGTTCCCTGTTAACACTAATGGAGGTGGACTTTCATTCAGTCACTCAGGAATGTATGGAATGATGTTATTGATTGAAGCATATCGACAGTTGTCTGGAACAGCTGAAGATGGCATTCATGGTCTGCCAGGAAAACAAACAAATGCTAAGTCAGCAATTGTAAATGGTACTGGTGGAGCTTTATCTGTAACAGGGACATTAGTACTTACTTCTGACGTATAGTTGCTAAGTTTTTAAATACAAAGCGGGGGTGGAAAACACCCCCGCTTTGTGTCACTTAAAATAATAAAAATTTAAGGCGCCAATGCTAATTGATCTTCACACGCACACAAAACCACGTTCATGGGATTCATTTATACCACCAGATGAAATGGTCGATCTTGCAAAGCAATCAGGACTTGATGCTGTTGTTTTTGCAGAACATGATTGGGCATGGGAACAAGAAGAAATAGACCAATTAGCAAAGTCACATCAGTTTAAAGTTTTCCGAGCTATGGAAATAAATACTGAAGATGGACATATTTTAGTATTTGGCCTTCATGAGTATCGTTTTGGGATGCATCGAAGTAATGAGCTAGCTCAAATGGTTAACGAGGTGAATGGCTTAATGATTGCAGCTCATCCATACCGTAGACAAATGCCATGGAAACCAGAAGATAAAGATGAATATGAAAATGCATTGTCAAAAGCATTAAATAACCCTGCATATCAATATATTTCTGGTATCGAAGTATTAAATGGTCGCGGAAAAATCGAAGAGAATACATTTTCATTAAATGTTCAAAATCGTATGCATTTACCTGCTACTGCATCAAGTGACACACACCAATTTGACGATAAAGAACAACATATGGGTAGAGCTGCAACGTATTTCGAAGCTGATATAAATAATGAGGAAGAATTAATTTATGCTTTACGTTCAGGTAGATTCTGGCCTTTAGACCTTACAAAAGGTGAATTGACTTCTGATACCGATTACTATGATATTCCTTCTGATATAGAAAAAAGATGGAGTTTCTTATCAGAACAAAGAAAACAACTGATGCAATCATAGAAAAAAAACCTATTTCTGCATTCTCTTATTGCCCCGGCATAGTCTTAACGGTATAAATGTCGGACAAAGTAATGAGATGTGGTTGTGTAAATCCATAGGATTAAGTTAGTTACATTCCACTTATAAAAATTTGTACTCGATAACTCACTTAGTTATCAGTACAAAATAATCATTAGAAAAGTCAACAAGCATAGGCTTGAAAGACTAAGGAAGGACATTGCTATATGGGCGCGTTAGACGGTAAAGTCGCCGTTGTCACCGGTTCTGGCCGAGGTATTGGCCGAGGAATAGCATTACTCTACGCTGCTGAGGGAGCAAAAGTAATTGTGAACGATCCTGGTGTAGCGGTTGATGGATCAGGGCATGATGAAGGTCCCGCTGCACAAGTTGTAAATGAAATAAAAGAAGCTGGTGGTGAAGCAACTGCTAATTTCGATTCGGTAGCCGAATTTACTGGTGGTGAAAATATTATTAGGCAAGCAGTTGATACTTATGGAAGAATTGACATTTTAGTCAATCCCGCCGGGATTCTAAGAGACCGCATGGTATTCAACATGACTCATCAAGAATGGGATGATGTCATTGCTGTTCACTTAAAAGGTCACTTTAATACCATTAAGCCTGCATCAGTATTAATGCGACAACAGCGTTATGGTCGCATTATCAATTTTAGTTCCAGTTCAGGATTAATCGGGAATACCGGACAAGCAAATTATGGAGCAGCTAAGGCAGGTATCGGTGGTATGACGCGTGTTCTGGCGAGAGATCTTGGTCGCTATGGAGTTACTGTAAACTCTATTTCACCTGGTGCTGCTACACGTATGACACAATCTGTTCCTGATGCAGCTAGAGAATTACGGTCGCAAGCAGGAATCTCAAGTTTAAGTTCAGAGCAGGTTAGTCAATTTACAAGACGTGAACCAGAAGACGTTGCACCAATGGCCGTATTCTTAGCGTCTGATGACGCATGGAACATCAATGGTGAAATATTCTATGTTAATGGTGGCCATGTTGGAATTACATCTCATCCAATAGCACAGAAAACTGTGTTCAAGGAAGGGCATTGGGAAATGAGCGAACTCGACGATGCTGTTCATAATGTGCTACTAAAAGACAAACCAAACCCAGCGCCACCTCGTGATGACGTTGAACTGCCAGGACGTGATATCCCTGGTAAATCGTTAAGCTAAAAGGAGGAATAAAAATGGCAACCCCATTAGAAGGACGCACCATTGCAGTTACCGGATCAGGTCGAGGAATCGGCAGTGAAGTTGCAAAACTAGCAGGAAAACTGGGTGCAAATGTAATCGTAAATGATCCTGGTGTTAACTTGGATGGCACAGGCAGTGATGAAGGCCCTGCAGCTGTAATTGCACAAGAGATTAATGATAACGGCGGAGTTGCTGTTGCAAACTTTGACACCGTTGCTACAGAAGAAGGTGGCGAAAATATAATACGCCAAGCTGTAGATACTTTTGGTCGCATCGATGGCGTAATTCATGTTGCTGGAATTCTTAGAGACCGCATGATCTTTAATATGACTGAAGAAGAGTGGGATGAAGTAATTTCAGTTCACTTAACTGGTTATTTTAATGTTGTGAAACCGGCCTCTGTTTTAATGAGACAACAACGTTACGGAAGAATTGTCGGATTCTCTTCTGGATCGGGATTACGCGGTCAAACAGGACAAGCCAATTATGGAGCTGCAAAATCTGGAATTGCTGGAATGACTCGTGTTCTTGCAAGAGATCTAGGTCGATATGGAATTACTTCAAATGTAATTGCTCCTGGTGCTGCTACACGTATGACTGCATCTATCCCTGATGCAGCTCAGTCACTTAGAGCACAGCAAGGTATACAAGTACAAGCTCGGCGAGAAAGTGGAGTGACATCTTTACGAGATCCTAGTTATGTTGCACCAATGGTATGCTACTTGATGACTGATCAGGCTTGGGATGTAAATGGTCAAGTCTTCAATGTAAGCGGTGGTCAAGTTGGTTTATCACACGAAATCTATGATTTCCGTCAACTAAATAAAGCAGGAAGATGGACTTATGAAGAGTTGCGTGATTTGGTCCCTGCTCAACTGATGCAGGGTCTCCGAAATCCTGCACCACCACCTGATGATTTAGATTTACCAGGCAGGCCAGTTGGTGATTAATCATCTATAAAAACAAAAATGTGGGTCAGCAATACTGACCCACATTTTTGTTTAAGAATAAAACAGTCTTTTATTTAGTCATGCACAATTTCCATCAATAAAAAGTTATTCGCGCCACGCTGTACTTCTCGTACAGAAGAAAAACCAGCTTTTTTGAAACAACGTTGTGCACGAAAATTCCAAACGAGAGTATGTAAATATATTTTTTTGAGTTTTAGTTCATTAAATAAATATTCAACAAACAAACTTATAGCTTCTGTACCAAGTCCTCTTGACCAATATTTGCGATCACCAATAGTAATCCCAATTTCTGTTTCCTGTCTTAACGGGTTATAGTCGTAGTACATAATATTGCCTACGTGTCGAGAAGTTAATTTATCTTCTATTGCATATGTTCTACGTTTTTGTTCAGGGTAATTTAACTGCGATTGCATCATTTTTTTATAGCTAACAAAAGACGAACGAATAGGAGAACTAGCATCAAAAGCAGCTAGCTCAGGATCACGACGCCAATTATAATCATTCTCAAGATCAGATATTTTCTTCTCACGGATAGTAACTATAGAACCAGATGCAACTATTGTGTCTTCTTTTGTTGTCAATTTACACCCATTTCTTAGTTCAAGTTCAATCCAGAGAATGGATGATCTGTACCGCCTTGTCAATTATGTGTACTTGATTCTTATGCGTCAAAATTTTATAAGCATGATGAATGTCATACCAATTAACTTCATCAAATTCTTGATCATGTTGATCAAAACTGCCTCCAGTAGGCATCATCAAAAAATATTCTACAACTTTATCAACTTTGTTACGCTGTGGGTTGGTGAAGGTATACTTAACATCACCAATATATTCAATAATTTTTACGTCAAGTCCCGTTTCTTCTCTTACTTCACGTATAGCTGTTTGTGCAATTGTTTCTCCATTTTCAGGTCGACCTTTAGGTAAGGCCCACAAATCATCATGGGTTCTAGAAACTAGAACAATTTCTAAAGAGGCATTAATGTTCCTGAAAACTACACCTCCAGCAGCAATTGCTTTGTGAGATACCATCAATAATTTTTCGGCTTTTTATTAAGAATATCCAACTCAGGATCATCCAAATCATTAGTAGGTGCACCCTGATCTAGAACAGGTGCATCCATAAGGTGTACTTGCGCTATTGCTTCCTCTGCGACTTTACTAATTTCAGGATTCAAGGTTTCATTTTTTAATCTTAATAGAATTTTTTCAGACTCATCATTAGCTATCTCACCCAGAGCATGAATTGCAGCAATTTGAACATCGACTTCACTATCATCTAAAAGCATAGCCAACGGAGTAACTGCATCATCCATCAATAATGAGCCTGCAGCAGTAGCAGCTGCAGCACGAATTTCAGAATCCTCATCATCAAAATTAAATATTAGAATCTGTAACCAAGTTTCAGATGCACTACGCCCCATAGCACGAATCGCTGCCACCCTTAACCTATGAGACCCTAATTCATAGCTTTCACCAATCAATTCACCGATATCCTCATCTGACAATGCACCTAGCGCTTCTAGCGCTCTACCACGTACTTCTTCATCTTCTTCATAATCATCTATTCGACCAGTTAAAGTAGCCTGCAATTCTTCAGCATCTTCTTCAGAAAGTAATCCAAATTCCATACTGATAACCCATTGCCCTAACACATCAATAATCTCAGCCCTAACAGAAGAAACAGGGTCATTCTCAAGCTGCCAGCACAATAGTTTTATATAATCAGGTTGATCTTCTAATCCAAGTCCTCTAGCAGCCAAAATCCTGACCGCAGTATCAGTATTATTAATTGCTAATAAAAATAATTTATGAAAGTCAAGTAATACATCTTCGATGGCTAATTGCTCTAATCGTGCAAGTAGTTGCTGAGTAAATAATGGAGCGAAATCTTCCCATTCCAAAGTTAATTTTTGCAAAAAAGGATCTTGTATATTAGACAAGGCACGAAGATCGTCAATATTAGTTGGGAATTCTTGATTACAAATCACCAGTACCACATCTTCAACTGAGGGTTCTTGAGTATTTAAACTTTCATCAAGCTGATCATCGTCAACATTCATAATTATTCACTTTTACTTAATAAACCTCTGTTGTTGGTTCACGCGAGAGTAAGTCTGCAATTGTTTTATTAGTATCTTTTCCTTTATGCAAAATATCATCTATAGCTCTAGTGATCGGCATATCGACATTATGTTTTTCAGCTAAAACCAATGCAGCTTTAACTGTTATCACAGATTCAGAAATGCCATCGCTAATTTTTAATGCATCAGTTAATGATTTACCTGAAGCAATGCTTTCTCCTAATGTTCTATTACGTGAAAGTTGACTGTATGATGTAGCAATAACATCACCCATTCCTGCCAAACCTTGCATAGTAATAGCTTCAGCCCCTGCAGCAACAGCTAGACGGGTAATCTCAGCCAAACCTCGTGTAACGATTGCTGCCTTAGAGTTGTGGCCAAATTCAAAATGATCTGCCATACCAGCAGAAAATGCAATGATATTTTTAAGAGAACCTCCTAATTCAACTCCTATAATATCTTCACTCGTGTAGACACGAAATGATTCATTATGAAAAACTGATTGCAAAGACTCTAAAGTATTATTTTTCGAGGCGATGACAGTTGTTGTGGGGTTACCGAAAGCTACTTCTTTAGATAAATTAGGCCCTGATAATACAGCGATATCATTGTGAGGAAATATTTCCCTTAAGATCTCAGACATTCTCTTACCGGAATATTGCTCTAGTCCCTTAGTAGCTGAGAGCAAAGTGGCATCAGGTGTAATTGCTTGTGCTATTTTCTTGGCATTATCAGCTAATGTGTGTGAAGGAACCACAAAGCATATGAGATCAACCCCATCTACTGCATTTTGCATCTCTTTTACATGCAAATTTTTAGGAAATTTTATCCCAGGCAATCGTTTTTTATTTTCTCGAGAATCTTCTAAAATTCTAATTTCTAACTCGTCACGTGCACCTAAAAAAACCTCAAACCCTTGGTTCGCTAAATGAACAGCTAGTGTCGTTCCCCAAGCAGTTGTCCCTATAACTGCAATTCTCTTAAATATCGTTAGATTATTCAAAACAATAAAATCCTAGAAATTATCTGCCTTTGCCAATTTTTGGTTCCACACCAAGGAAAAGCCGTTTCATATTACCAATATGTTTTATCTCAATAATCAACATACTAATTAATCCAAATACAAAGTAAGAATCAGGTATAGCATTTTGAACAACTAAAATACAAATTACTAAAAATCCAGCAAAAACTCCTAAAACTGACATTAATGAAACATATCGAAATACCCCAATAACAAAAATACATAATATAGCAATAGGTATAACCATTACCCACTGAGTATTTATAACTAAAATAGTCATAAAGGAACCAAAACTCGTTGCGACTCCCCTACCACCTCTAAAGTTCGAAAAAATAGGCCAATTATGTCCAACAACCGCGGCAAGTCCGCCCAAAGCACCTGCCCAATCATTACCAATAAAAGTACTTCCTATTAAAACTGGGACTATGCCCTTTAATATGTCAGATATTAATACAAATAGGGACCATTTCAATCCTAGTGCTCTCAAGCTATTAGTGAATCCTGTTTTACCTGAACCATATTTCCTAATATCTCCTACACCAACAATTCGTCCTATAATTAAACCACTTGTAATCGAACCCACAAAATAGCCAATGCCGATTACTAAGATCAATTCCATATTAATCTTCCACTCTATCTTCACTTCGTTTACGGAAAATTATTCTTATTGCAGTACCTTCAAAATCAAATGCATCACGAATTTTATTTTCGAGATAACGCTGATATGAAAAATGAACAAGTTTTGGGTCGTTAACAAATAATATAAAGGTAGGTGGTGTAATTTCTGCTTGTGTTGCATACATCACCTTAAGACGTTTATGCCTTATTGTAGGAGGGCCATGCTGTGCTATTGCCCTTTGAATAATTCTATTCAATTCTGAGGTTTGAACTCGAAACTTTCGAACTTCAGATATATGGACACTAAGTTCTAGCAAATCACGAACACCTTCTCCAGTTAAGGCAGAGGTAAATACCACAGGTGCCCAGGGAACAAAGCGATACTTGTAATCAATTTCTCTCGCAAATTTATGCTTTTCGATTTCAGGACCACTAAGATCCCATTTATTGACAACCAAGATAAGGCCACGAGCTTGCTCTTGAACATAGCCTGCTATATGGGTGTCCTGTGCCGTTAGAGGCTCTTCTTGATCAATTAATAAAAATACTACATCTGCCCTATCGATTGATTTTTCAGCATAGTTCACCGAATGTCTTTCAACTCCAGGGATAATTTTTCCGCGGCGTCTAATACCAGCTGTATCAACCAAAATCATTTTTCGATCTTCAAAATTAAAACCAGTATCAATTGCATCTCTTGTGGTGCCCGCAATAGATGAAACGATAGTACGCTCTTCTCCTAATATTTTATTAAGCAATGAAGACTTACCGACGTTAGGTCTTCCAACAATTGCTATACGTATTTGATCAACAATTTCCTCATCAGTATTAGGAAAAATTTGTATCGTTTCGACAAGTTTATCGAGTAAATCACCTACACCTTCTCCGTGAATAGCTGATATCGGAGATGGATCACCCATGCCTAAACCAAAAAGTTCGTAAATTCGATCAGCATAACTACTACGATCTGATTTATTAGCAATTAATAAACATGGTTTATCTCCCTTACGCAGCATTGAAGCAATCGTATAGTCAGGATCTGTCGCACCATCAGGAGCACTGACAACAAATAAAATTATGTCAGCCTCTTGGATTGCATATTCGACAGATCGCCTCACCAAAGGTTCAAGTTCTTCGTTTTCATCACCCAGCAATCCTGCTGTATCTACGATCCTTAAATTGCAACCACGCCAATCAATTTTCCCATAATTTCTATCGCGAGTAGTGCCAGGTAAATCTTCAACTAATGCAGAACGTGTTTTGGTTAATCTATTAAACAATTGTGATTTACCAACATTTGGTCTTCCTACGATAGCAATTAGTGGGTCATCAAATTTATTTAACATCATGAAATCATCTTTCATCTTGCAGAAAGTATGACCGAGACCAAGATTGGTTGCAAAGGTTCGATTCGTACACCTGGAGGAAGAATTATATTGGGTTGAATTTTATGTATTCCAGCTGAAAAGCCAGTCATATCTAAATTTATTGGTACAGAATCAGGAGAAAGTGTATTCAATAATGGCAGAGGGCCAAAAATAGTAATAGGAACTACTAAAGATTGAGGATTTGCAGATAGCCCTTCTTTTAAGTTAATTATTTGCGGAGATACTCCAAACGAAACAGAACCTTGAATCGCCGTAATTTGTACTGCCACAGTAGCTTCTAATGGATCCAGTGATATCACACCTTCTGGTAAATTAATTAATAGTTCCTCAGTAATATTATTTCTAGCACCTTTTACATCAACTTTTTCCAAAGTTAGATAATCTAATTGTTGTAGGGCACTTAATGTTCCTTCAATCGCTATCGCAACAGGAGAAACATTGATATCAGAAATTCGATAACCATTAGATGGATCACCTATAATATCTACTTTCAATGGCAAAGTTCTAGATAATGTGCTGCGTTGTATATCGATAGCTACACCTAACGAGGGAGGATCTATCGATACTCCTCGGATCTCTCCACCCCCACTCCCACGTGGAATAAGATTAACTGTCTGTTCAATTGGTAAAGTCAATCCAGTAATATTAATATCAGCTACAGCATCACTTACGCGATCGATTAGGGAAGCTGGACCTGCAACACTGACAATGTTCTTCGTAGAACTAATGTTACCCAATTCATAACCAAATGGAGTAGTACCAATTGGACGCACTCGGACAGGGATATCGATAGTCTCCAAATCTTCAAGATTCACAATAATGGTCTCAGGATTTGTCTGTACAACTCTCATCCCACGGACACCTTCTGTTTCTACATGAACACGCACGGCTTGTTCTCTTTTCCTAACGCCATTAAGATCTACATATGCAGTGAATGTACCTAGACCAGATTCTATTTCTTCCCACCGATCTGCTGGAGCAGAAAGTACAACTTCAACTAAAGGTAATTGATTCGCCACAGCTAAGCCTGGTTCCACATTAAAAGCTTGTACACTTAATGGTCTTGACAATTCATCAATCCGTGTAGGATTTTCTTCTTCGGTAATAAAAATCCATAATGCACTACTTAGACCTAAGGAGAGCAAAAATAATCCAGGAGTTCCTCGTATAGTCCTTAAAGATCTCAAAAGTGTATCTTGAGAAATTTCAAGAGCATTACGAATTTTCTCTTCTGTTGTATTAAACTGCCGCATACTTAAGTCCGAGATTCCAAAGGATTAGCCGAATTTTGATCATTCGAGGTTTCATTTTCAATTATCAATCCAAAAAGTCGATGCAATTGTCGATCTAGACGCCTTAAGTCCAAGTCTGAAATCAATCTTCCATTGGAGGCCAATGAGATCGATCCTCTTTCTTCAGAAACAATTACGACAACTGCATCAGTTAGCTCAGCAATACCCATACCAGCACGATGTCGCATTCCATGTTCAGCAGGTAAAGGCGCTTCCGATAATGGTAATGTACAACCTGCAGCAATTACCCTATCTCTTCTTAAAACAACAGCACCATCATGAAGAGGAGAATGCACATCAAAAATCATCGTCAAAACTTCTTCCGACAAAACACTGTTCATTCTAATTCCAGTATCAATCACATCTTGTAATCCTGTCTCACGTTCAAGAATTATCAAAGCGCCAGTTCTTGATTGAGATAGTTTAGATGCCGTTTTTTTTACTATTTCAATTAGTTCTTGATATTCCTGCCGACCAAATGCTGAATGTAATCCTGTGCGACCTAGTCGTTCTAAAGCCCGTCTAATCTCAGGTTGAAAAACAATAAGCACAGCTATTACAAGTCCAGTAACTGAATTCCTTAATATCCAGTTGAACATTGTGAGATCCAAAATTCGGCTCACAATGAAAGCACCCAACAATAAAACTGCCACACCACGAAGAACTGTCATTGCAGTAGTTCCTTGAATTAGCAAAAGTAACCAATAAATGGCAAGTGAAACTATGACAATATCGATTATTGCAGGTACATCAACTCTGGCGGCAACATCACTAAGGACATCCTGCATATGCACATCTTCTCTACTGCATGCAATTAATTTATTTAAATAATACTAAAGTTTAAAATCTGACAAAATTAATGCTAATAGACCTTGCTGTGCATGCAGACGATTTTCAGCTTGATCAAATACTATTGAATGGTCAGATTCTATTATTTCTTCTGTTATCTCATCACCTCTATGTGCAGGTAAATCATGCATAATTAAAATATCATTCGGTGCAAAACTAAGTAATTCATTATTTAGTTGATATGGTTTAAATATATTTCTTCGTAACTCTAACTCATGCTCGTATCCCATTGAAGCCCACACATCAGTATAAACAGCTGCAGCATCAGAAATGGCAAGGCTCGGATCATCTGTCTGTGAAACAGAGCCGTCACCTTTAAGATTTTTGATGGTGATCATAGTTTCGTCGGGTAATTTATAGTTTTCCGGACAAGCAATGGTCAAATCAATTCCCATCATTACTGAAGCGAATGCAAGAGAACGAGCGACATTATTACCTTCGCCAATATATGCAATTTTAATACCTTTTAAATTACCGAAATGTTCTCTTAATGTAAGTAAATCAGCCAAAGATTGACATGGATGCTCTCTGTCAGAAAGAGCATTTATAACTGGGACCGATGAATATTCTCCTAATGTAGTAATTGTCGAATGTTCATGTGTACGAGCAGCAATTACATCTACCATGCGAGCCAGTACACGAGCAGCATCTTTGACAGGTTCTCGCTTGCCCAACTGTATCTCACTTGAAGAAAGAGAAATTGTATTCCCTCCCAAACGCTGCATTGCTACTTCAAAAGAAACTCGTGTTCGCAATGATGGTTTTTCGAAAACCAAAGCTAAGGTCTTACCGTGCAGAAGTGGATCAATATTATTATTTTTCATCCACGTTGAAACATCAAGAACTTGTTTAAGTTCAATTGATGAAAAATCAGCTATTGATATGATATTTCGGCCCAACACTGTTGTGCTCCGGGAAGAAGGTACCTCTGAACTCCTGATGATATTTAAAGTATAAGACTATCACCACTTGGATGCAGCATAATTATTAAGATTTTTTAATATTTAATTATCCATTTTTACAAGTGCAAATAGTACTTCTGTAGTACCTGTATTAATCAATTGCCACTTAGATTTTATTGAATGTGCAACTTTTATAGAATCACCTGGATTTAATAAAATATCGTTATTTTTTGAGTCGCGTACAGTCAAAACTCCCTGTAAAACAATAAAAAATCCAGAAGCAACACGGTGGAATGGAGTTTCAGTATTTGGTTCGAATCTCATTAGCATCACACGTCTAGCATCACCAAGGACTGTTCCACCTATTCCCTTAAAAGCACCTGGTCCATTTTCCCAAGATTGATCTGCCAAATTACTTAAAATAATGCGATAATCTTCTTGATCGTTTCCAATATAGATATAATGTGCCATATAACGACCCCAAAAAATAATCCTACTCAAGTATTGGATTGGATAACATCGACTAAGTCAAACAAGAGGAATCATGCAGAACAGATCCTATAATCGTTCAAATACTGATATGCGCCCTGTATCTATAAAGCCTGGCTATCTAAGACATCCTAAGGGGTCAGCATTAATTTCCATGGGAGACACACAGGTTCTGTGTGCCGCAACAATTGAAGATGGTGTCCCACGATGGCTGAGAGGTCAGGGATCTGGATGGATTACCGCCGAATATGGAATGCTACCTCAATCAACTAATACGCGAGGTAATAGAGAAGCAGTCAGAGGAAAGCAAAGTGGACGTACACAAGAAATCCAAAGATTAATAGGCCGATCTCTTCGTAACGCTATTGATATGACTTTACTTGGAGAACGAACCATAATTATTGATTGCGACGTACTCCAAGCAGATGGAGGAACAAGAACAGCTTCAATTACTGGCGCATGGGTAGCTCTTGCAATGGCACTTGAAGGAATATTCCCTGAAGAAAGTTCACCTTTGCACAGTCAGGTCGCTGCGATATCAGTAGGATTATCAAACGATCAAGTTCTTCTTGATTTAGATTATCTGGAAGACTCTTCAGCAGATGTAGACTTTAACTTGGTCATGCTTAGTAGTGGTCATTTAGTAGAAGTGCAAGGCACCGCTGAATCAAAGCCATTTGAGATGGAACAGATGAATAATATGATAGCGCTAGCAAGTAAAGGCATTACAGATTTATTTAAAATTCAAAGTGCATCTCTAATTGATTGGAAAAACAGAATTTAATTCTACATGTTTAAGCATATTCGCCTAAAAACATTCCACCTAGAATATGTACATGTGCATGATCTTGGGATTGCATGCCATCATAGCCAAAATTCGAAATCAATCTAAAACCATCAGGGCATTCTGTGTTAGCCACATTCACTGCAATTTCTCCAAGTCTTCCGAGATCTTGCCAAAGTTCATCTTGCGTACAATGTTCTTTTCGAATTGCTAGTAGCATCGTTGGGACCCAACGTAAACGGTTTCGAAAAACCATAAATTCATCATCTTCATATAATATATCTGCGGGCTGTTTATGAACTGCGATTTCACAAAAAATACAATATGAAAACATTAGGCACCTCTACTGGTTCTTTTAATCTGTTACTTAGAGTGGTATCATACTAGCAAGACACATTGACATCACTTCAATGCTAGAACGAGAAGTTAAATAAAATTTCAAAGGAGTAGAAAAATCGCTGAAATTCGACCATTCCGAGGTTTTCGCTATAACCTAAATATTGTCAATCCTACCGACGTACTAGCTCCGCCTTATGACGTTGTTGGAAAAGAAGCAGAATCAACGTTTCTAGACTCGTCACCTTACAATATTGCACATATAGAAATGGCACCTGGTCAAGCTGATTCTCGATTTGAAAAAGCTGGTAATCTTTTCAAAGAATGGATCGAAAAGTCTATTTTAATCCGAGATAAAGACCCTAAATATTACCTTTATGAACAAAAAAGCCTCATAGGCAATCAAATACACAACAGAAGAGCTGTATTTGCTGCACTCAGGATATATGATGCAAAAGATGATGTCGTACGACCACATGAATCGACTATGGCAGGCCCTCGAGAAACTCGCCTAAACTTAATGAAATCAACTAATGCAAATATTAGTCCCATTTTTGCTATGTATGAAGACCCTACAAAAACAATTAACACCATCTTAGATAAAATCTCAGAACAACAACCAGATTTTGAATCTAGTGACCTTAACAATGATTCACACAGACTTTGGGTGATAAATGATAAGGAGTTATTAGATTCTATTACTACAATAATTGGGCAATCCAAAGTAACAATAGCTGATGGCCATCATAGATATGCAACAGCAACCGAATACGCAAACATTCATAGTAATGAAATTCAGGTAGATTCACTCAATCCAAAAAATTATCTACTCACAGGATTAGTAGAAATTAATGATCCAGGACTAAAAATATTGCCTAACCACCGTTTAATAACGAAAAAAAATACCTCTGATTGGGAAAAATCATTATCAGACTTATTCATAATCCAAGATCATAGTCATAATTTACCGACAAATGCACAAGGAGCTGAAAAACTCCTTGAAATAATAAGTCAACAAGGAAAGGATAAATTTGTAGTCGGAATAATAGATAATCAAGGGAAACGATTCATTACACTCATGGCAAGTGCCCAAGAGGAATTAATTCAAAATATGCCTGAAAAATTATCTACCAATTCAAAAAGTGTAGATGCGTCCATCTTAACGGAATTGATATTTTCTCCTGTTTTTAGCATAGGAGAGTCTGAGTTAACTGCAGGAGAAGTATTCTTTACAGCCAGTGCAACTGAAGCTTTTGAACTAGTCAAATCTAACATCATGCAAATAGCTTTTTTAGTGAATCCTACACCAGTACAACAAGTCATCGATGTAGCAAATGTTGGTGACGTAATGCCACAAAAAACAACTTTCTTTTATCCAAAACTTGCTACGGGGATGGTCATCAATCTCCTAGATGACAAAAGCCTTTAGGACAGTTCGATTTGTCGAACAGTCTCAATATCTTCAAGATCACGGATAAATATAATTTCTTCTTCTGTCAATGATCTTTCTATTGTTAGTAACATTAATGCGAATTTTTCACGGCCAGCCGCCACTGACATTGCATTGATGTTTATTCCCCAAGTACCCAACAATGTAGCGACACGACCAATTTTCCCTGGTAAATCTATGTTTTCTATAGCGAGCAGATGACCTTCATAAGAGATAATCTCTACATCATATGAACCAATACCAACTATCCTTGGCCCTCCACTCGTATGTGTTGTCGTAACACTTTCGCCATCGCCATCACTACCAAAAATACTTACAATTATCTGACTAGCAAAAGGTTCAAATGCTGGGCCACTATCTTCTTCTATATCTAGTCCGTGTATTTCTGCCATTGCATTAGCATTAACCATCGTTACTTTGTCCTCAGTAATAAATTGTAATATGCCGATAATTACCGCAGCACGTAATGGAGATGTGTTATAATTAGCAATAGTACCTCTATATTCAATACGCACTGTAGCAATGCCACCTGTAACCAATTGAATTGCTATGGATCCAGCAAGCTCTGCACAATCAACAAATGGGCTAATTATGCTCATTGTATCTTCATCAACCAAAGGTGCATTCACTGCAAAACGTGGGCTTTTACCATCGAAAAAATCGATTATTTGTTCTGCTGTTTCTATTGCTGCTCGATTTTGTGCAGCAGAAGTAGAAGCTGCAAGATGCGGTGTTACAATTATTTTATCACTCGATGTAAGGATATTATCTACAGCTGGTTCTTCACTAAAAACGTCGATAGCCGCTCCAGCAATTTGACCAGATTCAACTGCATCATATAAAGCTTCTTCATCTATCAACGGACCACGAGCAGCATTAATTATTAAAGCAGACTCTTTCATTTTCTCAAATTCTTGTGTACTAAGTAGGTTACGTGTCCCGTCATGTAAAGCCGTGTGAAGAGTGAGAAAATCGGATTGTGCTAGTAATGAATCAAAATCCAGTAATTGCACCCCAAGTTGATTTGCACGATCACTTGTGACAAATGGATCATAAGCAACTATCTCCATATTAAAGGCTCTGGCTTTTCGAGCAACTTCACTTCCGATCCTACCTAAACCAACAATACCCAGCACCTGTCCCGAAAGTTCGATACCAGCATATCTAGATCTTGCCCATTCACCATTTTGTAACGAATGATGTGCTTGAGGAATCCGACGTGCTGCAGAAAGTATTAATGCAAAAGCATGCTCAGCTGTTGAAGTCGTATTCGATAAGGGTGCATTGACTACAGTTATCCCTTGTTGAGTGGCAGCATCAATATCAATGTTATCTACGCCTACACCTGCCCTCCCAATAATTTCCAAATCAGGAGAATTCTTAATTACATGAGCAGTGACTTGAGTTTGACTACGAATTAAAAGAGCTTGTACACCATCTAAGGCTTCTATTAGAGAATTTTCTGAAAGATCAGTACGAGAAATAATTTCATGACATTCAGAAAGTAGTGTAATCCCAACATTTGAAATTGAATCTGCAATAAGAATTTTAGCCAAAAGACGTCACCCTCTAATAGTTAACTACGAAGTTTATGGAGTGTTTTCTCAATTGCAGACAAACCTTGCTGTATGTGTTCATCAGTTACAAAACCAAGATGTCCAAACCGAAAAATTTGTCCCTTTAGGGCACCTTGACCACCGGCAAAAACTGTACCATATTGACTGCGAGCGATCTCTAAAAATTCAAGACCATCAATGCTATCTGGCACACGTACCGAAGTAACAGTATCAGATTCAGAGCCTTCTTCAGCAAAAAGCTCTAATCCCAAAGCTCTAATTCCATCTCGAGTCACTTGTGCATGCCTGTGATGTCGCGCATAGATATTCTGAAGCCCTTCATCAAACATAATTTCCAAAGCTTTATCCAATTGGAACATTACTGATACTGCCGGAGTCGAGGGAGTTTGTCCCATTGCGAGATAGTCTTTTGCCTTAAGTAGATCAAAATAAAATCGTGGAGATGACACTTGAGCACTTTTCTCCCAAGCTTTTTCACTACATGAAATAAAAGCTAGGCCTGGTGCTGTCATCCAACCTTTTTGTGATCCAGAAATTACAACATCTAATTCCCATTCGTCTGTTCGAACAGGAATAGAAGAAAGTGAAGAAATAGCATCTACAATTAATAAGCAGTCATGAGACTTACATATGCCAGACACTACTTCCAAATCATTGTTGGTTACACCTGTTGAAGTCTCATTATGTGTAATCATAACTACACGGATATCAGAATGTTGATTAAGAATTTCTTCTATTCGATTTGGGTCTGCAGCTCTACCAAATTCGAAATCGAGTTCAATCGGATTACCTCCAAACACTCTAACGATCTCCACAAATCTCTTCCCAAAAACGCCTACAGTAACAACTAAAACTTTTTCACCTGCATTTACATGGTTTGCAACTGCGGCTTCCATCCCCCCTGTTCCAGAAGCAGTAAGAATAAAAAGATCATTCTTTGTTTCGAAAACTTGCTTCAGTTGAGTAGTTGATCGATTGATGAGATCGGCAAACTCTGGACCACGGTGATTAATCATATCAGCTGCACCTGCTTGTGCTACAGAGTCAGGAACAGGTGTAGGACCAGGTATACGTAAATTCAACATTTCCTCCGAACAGTATTTTTTAGTTAAGTTAAATATAGCGTCTAATTTACTTTGAAAGAAAATATGATCAATTAGTTTGATTAAAATTGAATGAAATTCTTGAAAATCGATCTACAATAGATATGTGAGGCGACCATGCAAAATCCTTATCGTGACTTACCATCAGTAGACAAATTACTAAATGATAAAAGAATTGAGGCTATTGCAGCTCAATTTGGACAAAATACTATCACTAACTTAGCTCGAATAGTTTTAGAGGAACAACGAGCTCATATACAAGCTACTGGTTCAGAACTAGAAAAAAATCCTATAGATTCTCTACTTGAAAAAGCACAATCATTAGAAAATTCTTTGGTTGCTCTAATAAATGCTACAGGTGTAATTATTCACACAAACCTTGGTAGATCTCCAATATCCACAACTGCAGTTTCCGAAATGATATCTATTACGCAAGATTATTCTTCGCTAGAAATCTCCCAATTATCTGGAAAAAGATCGTCAAGAAATATACATATAAAAAATCAGTTGTGTCGGTTGACAGGTGCTGAAGATGCTATGGTAGTAAATAATAATGCTGCAGCCTTATTACTATCACTAACCGCATTGTCAGCCAATGGTGAAGCTATCATATCGCGAGGGCAGCTTGTCGAAATAGGTGGTGGATTCAGAATTCCTGAAATTATGAAACAGGCAAATATCAAACTGGTTGAAGTTGGTACAACCAACCGCACGTATATTCATGACTACTCTCAAGCAATCACCGAACAAACTTCTGCATTACTACGAGTACATAGCTCTAACTATCGATTGATTGGATATACTACAGAACCTTCAATATCTGAACTCGCAAATCTTGCAAACGAGAAAAAAATACCACTCATTGATGACATTGGGAGTGGTGCCTTAATCGATACAACAAGATATGGCCTAGCCCCAGAACCTTTGGTACAAAATTCAGTAAATGCTGGTGCAGATATTGTCATTTTCTCAGGAGATAAATTAATTGGTGGACCGCAGGCTGGAATAATTATAGGTAAAGAGAAATATATAAAATTGATGGAAAATCACCCACTCAGTCGTGCTCTTAGAATCGACAAAGTCAATCTTGCCGGATTAATTGCAACTTTACATCACTATGAAATAGGTGATAGCGAAACTACAATCCCTATTTGGAAAATGATATCAATCCCCTTGATAGAGTTGGGAAAACGTGCACAAAGATGGGTAGATGCTTGTGGAAGTAATGCTGAAGTCTTAGCAAGTAAATCTACTATCGGTGGAGGATCTCTGCCAGGACAAGATTTACCAACAATGGTCTGCGCCATCACTCCATTGACAATGAGTGTAGAAACATTCACTGAAATTTTAAGACACAATTCAAAGCCAATAATCTCTAGAATATCTGAAGGCAAAGTAATACTAGATCCGCGAACAGTTATGCCAGAGGATGATGTACTTATAGAAAATGTGCTCCGGGAAATATTCACTGAGTATACGTATACAAATACTAATAACAAGAATTTGGACCATTCAACTGGAAAATAAAACCCTCGAACTTCTAGAATTTCCTCTAGTTACTAAAATATTAAGTAGCCATACTTCTTTTGCAGTTAGCCATGAGAAAGCATTGGCGATACAACCTTTGTCAAATATTGATTTGATTCAAGAGCGCCATAAACTAATCAAAGAAATTTTTCACATTCATGAAAAAGGCATTTCTCTGGCAGCAGCTAATGCAAATGATATTCGTATTTCAGTACGAAGTGCTGAACAAGGGCGTATTTTAAAATCCCATGAATTATTAGAAATTGCAGCCAATTGTGATGTGAGTAATTCGATCAAATCTTTAGTAAATCGTTTCACAGAAGAAATCCGTCTTATTAACAATATTGCTGACAACATCACAGATATGACTGATTTAGCTACAACTATAAAAAATATCATTAATAGTCATGGTGAAATTCGAGATAATGCCACAGTAGATCTCTATCAAATAAGAAAAGGAATATTATCTATACATACACATCTAAAAGATCGAATGGAAACTTTATTACGCAATCATAAAATCAGATCTGTATTACAAGAACCTATTATTACCATGCGTGCTGGACGGTACGTTTTTCCCGTACGTGCAGATAGCAGAAATAGTATACAAGGAGTTGTGCATGATATATCGGCATCTGGGGCAACTATCTATATTGAACCATTAACTTTAGTTGATTCAGGAAATAAATGGAAAGAGCTACAACTTCAGGAACAACATGAAATTAATACTATTTTAAAAAGTTTGTCCTTAGAAGTAGGTTCGTATGCAGATCAATTAAATCAATCAACTGATAATTTAGCGTCTTTGGATCTCCTTAACGCTATAGGAGAATTTGCAAAAGAAATCAGTGCAACAAATTTAATCAACAGCGATCCGAAAAAATGGATCCTTAACGCTCCCAATGAACTTAAATTGGTAGGTGCTCTACACCCATTACTAACAGGTGAGGTAGTAAGTAATACGATAAAAGTCGGAGGAGATTATAAGGCATTGTTAATCACTGGACCCAATACAGGAGGAAAAACCGTAGCATTAAAAACAGCAGGTTTACTTACAGTTATGGCTTTGTCTGGATTACCTATACCTGCACAAAATGGAACAAAAATACCAGCATATTCTGAAGTTTTTGCAGACATTGGAGATGAACAATCAATTGAACAATCTCTATCTACTTTCTCAGGTCACATTAAATCTATTATCAATATTATCGCGAAAGCAAATAGCACATCTTTAGTATTACTTGATGAACTGGGAGCAGGAACCGATCCTACCGAAGGTGCTATGTTGGGAATATCAATAGTAGAAGAAATAATTGGGAATCAGGCGACTTTAATAGCTACCACTCATCACAGTGAGTTAAAAATCTATGCCCACAACTCAAACAACGTAACTAATGCGTCCTTTGAATTCGATCTGGCAAAAATATCTCCAACTTACAATTTATCCATAGGTATACTAGGGCAATCCTATGCACTTTCGATAGCATCTTCTTTAGGAATGCCCAAACATATCATTGAGAATGCAAATAGCAAGCTATCGAAAGAAGAGCGTGACCTCGAATCAATATTAAGTGAATTAAATGACAAATTAAAAATAGCTGAGATTAAAGAAAATATGGCAAATGATGAATACCAAAAAACACTCGAAATACGATCAAAATATCAAGAACAATTAGAGCAACTTATACTTAAAGGAACTCAAATTAAAGAAGAAATCGTTATCGAAGTGCAGCGTGAATTGAATAAGATTCGTAGCTCCATTTCAACTGCACAAAAATCTATCAAAACCCTTGATCTAAATAAGGCAGAAAATGCATATCTTGATGCAGAAAAAAATACAGATAGACTTCGAAATATATCCACGGATCGAATTCCATCAGCTTTGCCTCCACCACATAATAACTATGAAGATGTAAGCAGTGAATTAATTATCCCTGGATCATATGTCATTTTAAGAGGTTTATCGGAACCGGGTGAAATATTAACTGAAGTTGACCTATCTAATGAATTTGAAGTTCAACTTGGTGCTCTGCGTACACGTGTCAAATTAGAATTAGTAGAACAAATCATAAAAAATTCTAAAAAATCTTCTTCAAATAAAATTCGCTTACCACAAAAACCTTCTGTACCTACTGAAATTGAAGTGAGGGGTCAAAGTTTAGATGAAGCATTACCTAAAGTAGAATCATTTCTAGATATGGCTTCAAGATCTGGACATGAACGTGTAAAAGTTATCCATGGCCGAGGCACGGGAGCAATGAGACTAGCCGTTAGAGAACTCTTCGATAAGCATCCCCTAGTACTTGAATATCAAACTGCTCAATCTAATGAAGGTGGTATCGGAGTCACTATAGTAAAATTGGCTGCTGCAAATTAAACAGATCTACAGTCCATATAATTTGCAGCAGATTATATTCCAAGACATTACTATGTAAATCGTCTTATCCTTTAGCAAAGGTTTATCATTTTGGAATTTCTTCTAATCGCACTTTTGGTCTTCATCGCAACAGTGGTACAAACTTCAATCGGATTTGGTTCTGCCATATTATTTATTCCAATTGCAACTTTGTTAATTGGAGTTTCTTCTTCAGCCGCAATAATGTTCGTAGTTGTTCCACTGACGGCAACCATCATGTACCCTCTTGCTGCTGAAAGAACACCTATCAAAGATTCATTGTTACCAGCAGCTGTCAGCCTATTAACTTTCCCACTAGGAATATTGATACTGATAAATATTGATGAATCTCTCTTACGCATGTGTGTAGGAATTGCAGTATTGATTGCAGTAGTAATTAATTATTCTACGAAAGGACTACAACAATCTCATAATGAACCTAATGTTTTACGTATGATACTAGCCGGATCATTATCAGGTTTAATGAGAGGGTCTGTAGGCATGGGAGGTACACCAGCTGTTCTTTATTTTAACTGGTTAGGTGGTACTGCCAATGAATACAGAAGCAGATTATATGGATTCACCATGACAGCAGGATGTATCGGCCCAATTATTGCAGCATTAGGAGGCCTATATGATCAAAATAATACTCTTGCATTAGTTATATTAGCTTTACCGATGACTATCATTGGGATCATAACTGGCAAATATATTAGTCCTCGGCTAAGCCACAAAACTGTACAAAAATTATCCGCAAGCTTGCTGTTAATGATGAGTATTATTGCAATCTATACAGCGTCATCAAGTCTATTATAATGTCATCTACTCTTCCAAATGACATGTGTCATTTGCCGATATAATGATATGGTGATTTTTTTCATGCAAAACTCTTGTTATAGAGCAGTTACCAATCCGGAACCTCGGTACATCGATAGCAGGGGTTGACAAAATATGTCCCAAAATATGAAGAATAGTACCCCCATGGCATGCTATTACAGCTAAATCACTCTTATGTTTTTCAGATAATGAGTCAAAAGCACTGGATACACGATCACGAAAAACTTGCCGACCTTCTTCACCAGGCACTGCATCAATTCCCCAATTTTCCAAATTACGGGGATATTTTTTCGCAAATTCGTTCCAAGTCATTCCTTCAGCATCGCCATACATATACTCATCGAATGCAGCAAGTGGTTTAACATTTAATTCATGATGTTTTGCTATAGCAGAACCAGTTTCAATTGCACGGATACGTGAGCTAGCATAAACAGCGGTTATAGTTTCTGAAGACAATTTCTTTCCGACTAATTGAGCCTGTTGGTATCCATAATCTGTAAGTTTAACATCCAATGATCCTGTAATAATTTCCTTTACATTACCTTCAGATTGTCCATGCCTTACAAGTATCAATGTCATTATTTTCTATCCTTAAGCAAAATATTAATAAATTGTCTGATAATACGTGCGGTAGCTCCCCATATAATATGTTCACCCCAAATATAACCTTCCTCCAAAGAAGGCACCCCTTGATTGTCAACCATTTTCCAACCTTTTGATTCAGCTGATAGAAGATAATTAATAGGTATTTCTAAAATTTCAATCACTTCTTTTTCTGCAAGAGAAAATATGATTTTCTCAGTATTAGGCACCATCCCAATATAGGGTCGTATCAAATAACCAGTCCATGTCTCAGTATCATCAAGTTGGCCAACAATTTCGATCATATCTGCATTAACGCCTATCTCTTCTTGAGTTTCACGTAAAGCTGTTGTCATCAAATTTATGTCATCGGGATCTTTGGCTCCTCCGGGCAAACTGATTTCTCCCTTGTGATGTCTAACGTAATTGCTTCTGCTTTGAAAAATTAATTTATCTTCTTGATCAATTTCGCAAATCAGTAACATTACAGCCGCAAGACGTAAATCAGAATTATTCACTTCTAAAGGTGCATATTCAGAAATTTGTTCCAGTAACAGTTGCCTAGAAAATGATAAACTCATCTAAGTATAATTGGTGATATATAGACTTAATGCAAACAGACTAACTTTGGTGGGCCCGCCAGGATTCGAACCTGGGACCTATCGGTTATGAGCCGACTGCTCTAGGCCGCTGAGCTACGAGCCCACGTAATTGTAGAGAGAACATTATCATGGCGAACCACTACCACGTCTAGCACATAGTAAAATTTTATCAAGCTAACTATATGAATAACAATATAATTGACTAATCAGCATGAAAAACTTCTCTCCATTGGATCATGTTTTTATCAGGATGAGCCCCTTTGGGGAGTTGAAAGAAAGGTGACATATCGTCTTGCCATTTTTGATTTACTTCCTCACGAGACATTCCGTCAAGTGATACTTCAAATGACTCGTCACATTCAACGTATCCGAATAGGGTCCCGTCTTCTTTAAAGAAAATTGTATAGTTTCTCCATCCCCTACGGATCAGAGCAGCTGACATTTCAGGCCATATATCATCGTGGCGTTGCTTGTATTCTTCTACCATTTCGGGGTGGATTTTCATCTCGAATCCCACACGTTGCATAACATTCACCCTTTACTGGCTAAACTTGACAATGGTTCACCGCCCAGTAAATGTAAGTGAATATGTGGTACTGTTTGACCAGCATCTAAACCATTATTCATAACAAGTCTAAAACCTGACTTATCAATGCCCAAATTTCTTGCTAATTCAGTGGCCACAACGACCATTTTACCAATCAACAAACTATCAGACTCAAGAAGCTCTGAAGGACCAGTAATTTTTGCTAGCTTAGGAATAATTATGATATGTACTGGAGCAACAGGAGAGTTGTCATGAAAAGCTAAAATTTCTTCATCCTCATAAATCCGATCACTAGGAATTTCATTACGAATAATTTTTGCAAAAACATTATCATTATCATATATATCCATTAATGTGCTCTTTCAAAAAATTTAAGCATCTACACGAGA
>JAKUNM010000017.1 GCA_022451865.1 Dehalococcoidia bacterium | reverse complement strand
ATTATATATAATTTCAAAATCGGTTTTATGTGGGGTGAATTTTATACACTGAAGACTTCGTGATAAAACATAATTCCATGATCCAATATACCGAGTTTTGTCTTTATCATTTGATTCAGTTAAAAATTCTATTTGTTGATTTTTCTCAAGCCCCCAAAGTTGGTTTAAAAGGACTCTTTGATCTTCCTTAGATTTTATTCTGCCAAGGTTGTTATTTATAACATTGAACACGCTATTTACATAAGGATATGCAAATTCATAAGTGAGAGATTCGACAAAATCTGGATAATCAAAACTCAAAAACTTAAATCCAAGAGGAGTAATTTTATTTTTGTCATCTATAAAACCAAGTGAACTTAAAGTTATCCCTATATTTCTAGCATTTCCTGGATTATGAGTTCTATATTCCTTCATTTCATTATCTAAATTTCTGGAAATCTTACTGTTTAATATACCCCTTTTGTATAGTGTATGAAGTCCAATATAATATTCTGCAAAAGTGTTATCTCTGAAATAAAACGGTGAAATTGAAATTAACTTCTCTCCAAAGTACTTCAATTTACTACGTTGAGAAACGTTGATTGGCTTAAACGTCTTGTTTAAGGAATTTACAATCAATAAATGAACATTAGAAGGATATTCAAGTTTATCAATTTCAACTGGATTTGCTTGTGTATTTAGACTATCTGGAAAAGCAAGTACTATGGAATGAACGGTGGACATGCGATCCTGTAATTCATTAGATGCCTGTGCACGGTATTGAGTTATCTGTCCTATTCCTCTAACAAAATCTGTGGTCCCTACATCGCCTTTGCATTCAATAAGGCATAAATATTTTCCATTCTTATCTAAAATTACCTTATCAACTTTTAAGCCATACTTTATTTTATGTTCAGAGATAACATCAAAATCATCAAAATAATTTAGATTCTGTTGTAAGTAAGTTTTTATCGCTGGATTGTCACGATTAAAATATCCTTTAACTTCATCCTCATTCATTGTTGAAGTATATATTGTGAAAGTAGAAAATTACAATGACCAGAATGAGATTGGCCCCTCATGGGGGCCAATAGTCACCAACAATGACCGATGTGTACTCAAGACATTATCTCAAAAAAAACGCTTTTGCATAGAGTTAAATATTTAAGATCTAACATTATTCCTGTCAGTTGAAATTTCAAGAGGTTTCAGTAATCGTAATTCTTTTGAAAGTAAGTACACAGTAATTGCAAATAACGTTACTGATAAACTTCCAATTGCTACGGTCAATTGGATGCCTATCAGTTCCGCAACTATACCGGCAAAGAAGCCACCTACAGAAGTTAGGAACCATGTAATTGACCATATCCCCATAACTCGACCTCTCAGCCTGTCTGGGACTTCTGTCTGTAATGCAACCATTCCCAAATTCAAATAAATCCCTGCTGCAAAGCCTCCTGCAAATAGTGTTGCCATCGAGAAGGGCATATATTCACTTGCTGCAAAAAGCGCAATACATAGACCAAAAATTGCAGCTCCTCCTGAAATGAGAGCTCCTCGATATTTACCTGAACCGACTTTGATACTAACTATCGTACCTAAGATGGCACCTATTCCTGCAGCTGCCTCAAGTAGTCCAAAACCTACTGCACCCACTCTTAAAATATCTTCTGCGAAATATACGAGTAGTATTTGATAAGAGCCTCCAAATACAGATGTAAAAAATGAAAGCCCTAAACAGAAATAAAAATACCGTGCGAAAATACATATTTGATTCCTTCGAGCATCGCCCCTTTAGTTTTACCAGGGACCTTTTCTTTTGATTCTAAGTGAAGTGTTATTAGTAAATAAGAAGCAATTGCATATCCTATTGTTGTAACAAAAAATGAAGGTCCCACTCCTATAAGTGCGATAATCACACCTGCTATAGCTGGCCCTAATATTCTCATTACATTCCAAATAAGCCCATTTAGTGCAACAGCACTGGTGATAGCTTTCATGTCTATTAATTGAGGAAGTATTGCTTGTTGTGCTGGTGAGACAAAGCCAGCGAGAGTCCCGCTGACTAGTGCCCAAACGATAACCATCCAAAGTTCAACGACATTAAAAACGACTAAACATGTAAGGATGAGATATAAAAATCCACTTGCTGTGTTACTCCATAGAATCATTTTGCGATTGTCAAAGCGATCTGCAAGGCTTCCTGCCGGTAAACTTAGGATGATAGTCGGTAAAGCAGTGCACAGCGCCACTATACCTACCCATCCAGGCGATTTGTCGAGGTCGACACCAACAAGCCATGGCAATCCAATTATTCTGAATTGCAATGCAAATACTCGCATTACTGTGGCAAGCCAAAATTTTCTAAAATTTGGATAGGCTAACGCACCCCAGCGAGAACCTTCATCATTACTCTTTGATTGACTCTTGAAAAAGAGAAATTTCATTGCGAAAGACTACCATTAATACCTAATCTTAGTAGTTTTTCCATCTTATTTGACATAACATGGCACTTTTTCCATAACGATGTAATATTTACATAACAAATGAGACAAGACATATTGTAGAATCGATGTAATCTGATTGGAGATATTTAGTGTCTATTACTCTTGCTGCTGGTGATATTGCGCCTGATTTTACGCTGTTTGATAGCCTTGGTAATGAGCATTCACTATCGAAATATCGAGGAAAAACAGTTATTTTATACTTTTATCCTAAAGACGATACTCCAGGGTGTACTAAAGAAGCATGTTCATTTCGCGATGAATTTGCCGTATTTAAATCTATGGATGCTGTAATTTTAGGTGTGTCTACAGATGATGCTGTTTCACATGAAAAATTTCGTGCTAAATACGAATTGCCATTTCCTTTATTGGTTGATGATGATAAATCTGTATCAACTGAATATGGTTCATGGGGGGAAAAGGTCCTATACGGTAAAAAAATGATTGGCATGACGCGCTCTACCTTTATTATCGGTGAAGACGGCAAGCTTATTAAAGTTTGGAAACGCGCGCGCGCTGAAGATCATGCACTGGCAGTCTTAAGAGCCCTATCTTCGTAATACTTTACATAATAATGTAATTCTTCATATTTACTATGAGTTTGCTTATTTTGATTCTGCTGGATAGAGCAGTTCCCTGAAATTGCACTGTATATATAGGTATTTGCCTTTACATAGATATATCTTTGCTCTGTTACCTTTTAGTTTTGCTTTGGTTATGCCATATATAATACCTGTATTGCAGTGAATTTCTAAATATACTGCAATATCTCCAATATTTTATGCTTTCTATGTTTGAATAGCCTGAGGCGCCCAGTAATATGCCCTTCCCCACGTATTGCACCTCTACAACGTCGCACTATTATAGTTATGTTTATTTAGGTAGAATTTTGAATTTTGAGGTAAATATGGATAGACGTGATAGACTACCCCATAGATAAATATGGATTTTATATATGTATTAATGGGTAGAACATAATTTATGCTAAATAATACAGAAGATAATGATTTCGATTCAGCTGAAGTCGAATCCGGCAACATTAGTAAATTTCTTATTGGTGTGCTAAGCATTGTAATTGCCCTTTTGCTAATTAGTATTGGTTTTCTTGGTCGCGTTATTACTGAACCTTCTATTGTGACTGATGCAATTGATACCTCTCCGCCTTCTGGTATTGATCAAACATCGTCTGATCTATTAGCATCTACAGCTTCCGATGTTGATTTTGGTATTTTAGGTGAAATTCTTCTAATTCTAGAAGATGATTATGTTGAACCTGAAAGAATCGAATCTGAATTTATGCACTCTGCTGCAATTAATGGAATGTTTGAAGCCCTTAATGACCCTCATACTGCGTATATTCCTCCTAGTTCATTTGCCCTATCGAGAGATGATTTTTTTGGTGCATTTCAAGGTATTGGAGCAACAGTTAATAAACCTGCGGGATCTGATTTTGTTGAAATCGTTCGACCACTTCCTGATTCACCGGCAGAAGCTGCAGGTATTCAAGTTGGAGATGTGATTCTCGAAGTAGATGGTGATTCTGCGGAAGGTTGGAGTACTGAGGAGGCTGTGCTAAGAATTCGAGGGCCCCAAGGTTCTCCCGTTGAACTGTTAATACGCCATCTTGACGGTACTGAAGAGCTGATAATTGTAGTACGTGATGAAATTAAACTTCCTTCAGTCTCAACTGAACCTCCTGGTGGAAAATTAGTAGATAAGGAAGGTGTCGAAGTAGATAACATTGCCTATATTCGAATCTATTCATTTACACGAAGGACACCTACCGAAATTAATGCTCTTTTGAAAGAAATTAATCTTGGCGAATACATTGGTATTATTTTAGACGTCCGTGGCAACCCCGGTGGCTTACTTACTGAAACTACTGAAATAGTAGATATGTTTTTGGATGAAGGGGTTATCGTTATAGAAGTAGACAGAGATAGAAATGAGAAAATTATTTCTGCCAGCGTAGGGCAATCAACAGATTTACCTATAGTAATAATACAGGATGAATCATCAGCTTCTGGATCTGAATTACTTGCTGCAGCTTTGCAAGAAAATGGACGTGCAGTAGTGGTTGGTGAAACCTCATTTGGTAAGGGTACTGTAAATCATGTACGTGAATTATCAAACGGTGGTGCGGTATATGTCTCTATTTCTCGATGGCTTACACCTGATAGAAACCAAATAGAGTCTCGAGGAGTTATTCCTGATATTGAACGTAAATTTACGATGGATGATATTGATGCACAAAAAGACGTCCAAGCTGAAGAAGCTATAGAAGTAATAAAGAAACAAGCTGCAAATCAATAATTGTTATTAAATCCAATGGACAATCTTTGACTCTTCGTTAACCTTGAATGGCTTATTTAGTTAAACATCTTGTGCGTTTGTTAAAGAATCACGTGATGTGGAGTTTTTTATGGCTGCAGCAAAGAAATCGAAGAAGGATGTGAGAGGCTCTACAGTCTCAGCGCATCGTCGTGCACGTTATGATTATGAAATAATTGCTCAGTATGATGCAGGTCTTGTGTTATTGGGAACTGAAGTAAAGTCAATACGTGCTGGTGCTGCGACATTATCTGAAGCGTATGCAGGCTTTCGAGATGATGAACTTTGGTTATATAATGTACATATTGCCCCATATGGGCCTGCGCGTGAGAATCATGAGAGTACTCGAGCTAGGAAACTTCTCCTCCACCGCCGTGAACTGGATCGTTTAAGGCGGACGATGAAAGAAAACCCTCGAACAACAGTGATTCCTTTGCGGATGTACATTTATAGAGGACTTATTAAGGTTGAACTCGGAATTGGTCGTGGTCGTCGCCAATATGATAAGCGACAGGCAATTAAAAAACGAGAATCCGATCGATCTATGCAACGTGCAGTTCGACAAAACCAACGTTGAACTATGTGATTTGGTATTTTCCAAATCAAAGTATTATGTCTACTGACCTGGGGACGACAGGAATCGACAGGTGCAACTGGACTTGAATTGCGGGTCGAGGTGCTACCACCCTCGTAAAACAGGTGGCAAACGATAATTGGCGAACGTGAACTCGCCCTCGCTGCGTAATATCGCGGTGACGTGACTCTCAGTTTAATCTCAGCGAGTTGAGAAGTCGCGACATATTGTCTGAGATGCGTTTTGTTTCTGTGCTACAGAGGAACAAGACTAAGATTTCTGTAGCTGGCTAGCATTGCCTTTTGTTGATGATGAGGCGTTAGCGAGAAAATAGTCATTGACTACACCCGTAGTAGATTTTTGGCGGAAGTACTCTGGACGGGGAGTTCGATTCTCCCCCGTCTCCACCATATTAATTGAATGAAAGATTGTTACAGCGCTCGCATACTTCTTCAGGAACTAATCCTACTTTCATTAGTAGTGAAAAAGTTTTACATCCTGCACAAAACCCTAATGCAGATTCAAGGAAAGCAAAAATCGCAAGAATAATCAGAAGTACTTGTGCAATTGATGAATTGTCAATTAATAAAAAAATTAATGCACCTGTTGAAAAGCAAACTCCGATTGCTTGTGCAAAGCGTTTAGGTGGACCAGCCACCGGTTTGTCAGATTTTATAAACCTGGTAGTAATAATGCGGGTAGATAGTTGCCCTATAGGACTCAAAGATGGTCCTGTAAGAACTCTCGCCCAAAATCCATAAGCAAGGAATATCGCCAACGGTAGCCATAAAGTAATAATTGTCGCTATGGTCAGAATGCAAACACATGCTGCAACGGAACGTGCCGCATATTCATTTACTGGATGTGGGAACGAGAATATCTTTGACATGATTAACTCCAATAAAACAAAATTTTCAATTACGCCTATTCATTTAAGAAATCTTGCACCTCTTCAGGTGAGACGAGTGGAAAAATTTCAAATTCAGCGGGAATTATATCAGACCATTCATTGATTAATCGATGAAGCTCAGCATTTGAAGGTACATCGAAAATTGCTACAGCCCCCCTACCCGTTCTTGCGTAGAAGGAGACTGCTAATTTTTGGTCCAACTTATCTTGTGCCCAAGGCCAATATTGTTTTCTTAACTCCTTTACTTCAGAAGGTCTAGTGGGGTGAGGAGTACTTACAACTAAGAAAAGCATATTTCCATCCTTTCGAATACGAAGTAACAAATTATTGATCTAATACTTGCCCATTTACTATTTCCAGTGAACTAGCTTTACCAGGATTAGGTGAATTTGGGGTTTCTCCTAAAATAATAATTTCAGCAAAAATTCTTTCTTTTTCGATTTCTAATAATCCTACTGTGCCTAATCGAGTTTCTTTATGGTGTAACAAATTAGGGCTACCAGAATTAATGAGCAAGACATTATCTCTATGTTCAAGTCTTTCAACATGTGTGTCTCCACCAATAATAATGTTTGGTTGTAATCCTGAAAAATCACGTTCTATAATTTCAGAGATCTCCCTTGATTCTGGGCGAAGATCATGTGCCATTACTATCGAATGCCCATTAATATCGAGTGCTAATGTTTCGCTTAGTCGAGGATCTTCAAAAACATCATGATTGCCTCTGACTGCTTGTACCGGTGCGAATTGTTCGATCCAGTCAAGAACTGACGGGCGCGTGATGTCCCCACCATGAAGAACGAGCTCTACTGTTTCCAGAAAATTTGATATTTCAGGTCCTAGCTCATCCAAACTATGTATTAACGAAGGAAGATGTGTGTCGCTAATTAAACCTATACGCATTCTGATATACCTGAAATCTAGTTAGTACTGTTCTACTTTAATAGATATCATTTTTGAAGCTTTAGTTAAACTCATGTTATTTCAGTAGTACAGTAGATTCGTAATTTTGATTGGAGGAGTATATGGTTTCAGAAATTTTTGATGATGCTCGTTGGTCAGAAGTGAAAGGTTTTAATTTTTCCGACATTACTTATCACAGAGCTATTGATCAAGGCACAGTCCGTATCGCATTCAATCGTCCTGAAATACGTAATGCATTTCGCCCACATACTGTAGATGAACTGTATACGGCATTAGATCATGCAAGACAGTGGACAGATGTTGGGACAATTCTTCTCACTGGTAATGGCCCGTCCCCAAAAGATGGTGGTTGGGCTTTTTGTTCAGGTGGAGATCAGCGTATACGGGGGAAAGATGGCTATAAATATGCGGAAGGTGAAACAGCAGAAAGTATTAATCCTGCGAAAGTAGGTCGACTACATATCCTTGAAGTCCAACGATTAATTCGCTTCATGCCGAAAGTGGTCATAGCAGTAGTTCCTGGCTGGGCTGCCGGAGGGGGACATAGTTTACATGTCGTTTGTGATTTGACGATAGCATCTAAAGAATTTGCGATGTTTAAGCAAACAGATCCTGATGTTGCAAGTTTCGATGCTGGTTTCGGTAGTGCATATCTTGCTAGACAAATGGGACAAAAACGTGCGAGGGAAGTATTTTTTCTTGGTTTTGAATACTCTGCAGATGAAGCTGTCGCTATGGGAATGGCAAATAAGTCTGTGCCGCATAAAGATTTGGAATCAGTGGCTTTGGAATGGGCAGAAATCATCAATTCGAAAAGTCCTACAGCTCAACGGATGTTGAAATTTGCCTTTAATTTGATTGATGATGGTTTAGTGGGACAGCAAATATTTGCAGGAGAAGCTACTCGTTTAGGTTATGCAACGGACGAAGCTCAAGAAGGACGTGATGCATTTTTAGAAAAGCGCGATCAAGATTATTCAAGTTTTCCTTACCATTTTTAATAATGCCTATTTTGAAATTATGGTGCTGCGAAACGATTGTAAGTAGGGGTAATTAAAACTTCATTTAAAGTTACATGGGGTGGTTGTTGTGCAACGAACAGTATCAGATCGCCTAAATCTTCCGATTGAAGAATTCGAGCTTTATCTTCATCGCTCACTGGAACTGGTCGATCATTAAGGATTGGAGTTGCTACTTCTCCTGGGCAAATAGCAGTTGCACGAATCCCGTTGTTCCTTTCCTCCATTAATAAACTTGCCGTCATGGCATTCATCGCATGTTTAGCAGACGTATACGCAGGACCTGTGAGCGGACTCACTCCTTTTCCAGCCATAGAGGAAATATTTATTATCAATCCTCCACCATTCGTGCGCATGCTTGGCAATACTGCATGGCAGCAATAAAACGCCCCGTTCAGATCTATGTTTATAACTTGATCCCATCCATCAGTCTCGATTGCAGGCCAATTTCGATTGCGCACATTGATGCCTGCACTAAATACTGCGATATCTATTTTTCCTAATTTTTGAAGGATACTTGCTACTGTTTTTTGTACGTCATTTTTGTTGGAAACATCTAAAGGCTCAATCAATGGTTCTGGATTACCACGATTAACTATTTGTTGTGCAACCTGTTTTAATGGTTCACTTCTTCTTCCAGAAAGTACTATTTGACAACCTGCATCGGCTAATTTCAGAGCACCAGATTCTCCAATGCCAGTACCTGCACCAGTAATCCAAACTACATGTCCTTTTAAATCTTGCATAATGCCTCCTTATTATGTCTTTAAAGTTGATCGGTTAGCACTCCAATGTGAAAGTGATAACCCGCCTATTACTAATGCTAAGCCCAAGAATAACATAGCTTGTAAGGGTTCATTTAACACTAAATTTGCTAGTACTACTCCCCATATTGGTGTGGTCATTGATATAGCTGCAACACCAGATGGTCGATATTTTTGGAGTAGCCATAAATTTCCTATGAACCCGAAACCTGCTATTACCCCACCTTGATAGATAACAGAATAAATAAGTCGTTCTGTTATTACCCAAGGGTTAGATTCGAATATTAACCCCAAAGAAAAAAATGCAAGTATCCCAATTACTTGTTGTGTCATTAATACCTTGGCTAAATCAACGTGTTGCAATGTGTTGGATCTATAGACTTGACCAAGTCCTAGCAAAATTGCAGAACCTAAATACAAAAAATCACCGAACAATGTGCTTTCAGAGCCTGTGAAATCTTGCATAAAAACAACTATGATTCCTGTGTATGCAACGAATGTACCCAAAATTCTCAATACTGATAATTTATCTCCTGGTACTGTGAAATGAGCAATAACACCTGTCCAAATAGGGAATGTTGCAGCAATAATTACTGCATGTGATGCACTTGTTAAATTTTGACCAAGATTCATGAGTGCTATTTGTGGAATAAATATTGCAATTAAACCAAGTAGTGGTTTTATGTCTTTTTTATTAGGTACCACTTTTTGTTTAGTCCAAATTGCCCAGATTATGGTCACGATACCACCCAACAGAAAACGCATTGAAGCTATCCGAAGCGGTGGTGCATCTGCAAGACCTGCTTTCAGGGCAACTGCATTTCCTCCCCATAACGTTGAAAGAAATAAAGCGAATCCGGTGCCTTTTGGTGTTAATGGGATACGCGCATCAGTTTTATGTATTTTTGATAGAAGGTCTTTTTTATCGGATTTTTTCATAGAATTACAATACTTTACGCGGAGCCAGATAAGTTAAGTAAAGATGTTCCAATTAGCGAGATGGCAAGCATAAATCCTAAAGCAAAAAATATTGTTACTGCTACTCGAGCCCCTACTTTTTTTACCTCACTCAGGTCGCAGGTGAATCCTAATCCAACCATCGCAACAATAAAGAAAATGCTACTAAAATTTTTTGCTAAATCTCCAGTTTGGTCATTAATGATTTCGGCACTTCTTAATATTGCTAAAACAATGAAGCCTGTAACAAACCAAGGAACATAACCTTGTATTTTTTTTCTATTCACTACAGATTTTTCGGAATTTGAATTACGTTCTGTTAAGATACTAATAATTACGATAATAGGGCCAAGAAATAAAATACGGATTAATTTTACAAAAGTTGCTACTTGCCCTGAAAGTGTAGAGACTGAAAATGAAGCAGCTACAACCTGAGGAACAGCATAAACAGTTATTCCAGTGATAATTCCATATTGATAATAAGTCAGGTCTAGTAATGGTACTAAAAATGGTAACGCCAGTATCTGAATGAGACCCATTATCGCACTAATGCCTATGGCTGCAGTGATTTCATTTGAATTTGCTTTTAGTACCGGAGCTACTGCAGCTACTGCTGAATTGCCACAAATTGAATTACCAACACCTATTAATAAAGCTAATCTCGAACTTAAACCAAAGAGTCTATGACCTATAAACCAAGTTATTAGTAACCCCCCACTTACTGAAATGGCAATCAAGATAAAAATTTTCGGACCGGCTTCTATAATTTGGCCAAAACTGATGCTTGCACCAAGTAGAAACACTGCAACCTCCAATAATTTAGAAGAAGCCCACTTCGATCCTGGATTTATTATGTCAACAACATTACTTGTGCTTAAACTATTTCGCAGTATTACACCGATAATGAGAGCAATAACCAGTGCATTAAAGAAGCCACTCTCGAAATAATTTTCTGCAATCGCTGAGAATATGTAGGCTAATGCACCTCCACAAATGCAAATCAGAATTCCGTTATGAAGTGTTTTGGGAAAATATTGTTCCGTGAAACTATCTTTAAACGCAGTTAGCATTTTATTACCCGTCTGTTAGAACTATAAAATTGCTCTTAGCTCTGGATGTTTTAATCCTGTACCAGTGTTGAATAAGACTATTTTTGAATCTTTATTAATGCTTTTCCCCGTTATCAATTTACGTAATGCCGCAAATGTTGCGGCCCCTTCAGGGCAGACGTCGATACCTTCTGATTGTGTTATTTCAGGGATTGCGTTAGTTATCTCATGATCATTAACTGTAATTGCATCACCATTAGATTCTCGAATAGCTTGTAATATCAGATCATCAGCAAATGCAGCTGGTACTCTAATTCCTGGAGCCAAGGTAGTTGCATTTTTCCATGGCTCTGCGCGTAGTGAACCTTCATTAAATGCTTTGACTATCGGTGCACATCCTTCTGCCTGAACTACTATCATCCTTGGTCTTTCATTGCCTATCAATCCCAAAGATTCTAACTCATTGAATGCTTTCCACATTCCAATTAACCCAGTGCCTCCACCTGTTGGGTATAAGATTGCATCTGGAAGCTCTCCGTTGAACTGCTCCCATAATTCAAATCCCATAGTTTTTTTCCCTTCCACTCGATAAGGCTCTTTAAGGGTCGCCATAGGAAACCATCCTTTTTGTTCAGATTGCTTAGCAATCCATGCTCCTGCATCTGAAATTAGACCGTCGATAAGCTTTAAAGTTCCTCCATAAGTCCGCACTTCATCCATCATTGCAATTGGAGTGTCAGAAGGCATCGCAACGTGTGCATTTATTCCTGCACGTGCCGCATATGCAGCTGTAGCGGAACCTGCATTTCCCGCAGTAGGCATTCCTATTTCTTTTATATTTAATTCGATTGCTTTTGATAGCGCTGCTGAAATTCCTCGCGCTTTGAATGTTCCTGTTGGATTAGAACCTTCATCTTTTACCCACAGATCAACTGCTCCAACTTTTTTGCCCAAATTAGGCACTGGTAAAAGCTGTGTCATTCCCTCACCTAAAGAGATTATGTTTGCATTATCGATAACTGGCATTAATTCTTCGTAACGCCACATAGAACTCACTCTGGTTGAAATTTCTTCACGTGTAAATGTGTTTTTTGCTTTTTTTAAGTCATAACGAGCTACTAATGATCTTCCGCAGAATTGGCAAATAGTCTGAATTATATTTGGGTCATGTTTTTCGTTACATATAGAACACTCCAAATGAGTTAATGTAGAAAGAGTTCTCATAATTTACCTTTTGTAATTGCTTGCTTGATATTTACCATGATTTCAATACTGGTAGAACTTCTTTCGCGAAAAGCTTTAGACTTTGTTCGGCTAATTTATAGGGTATGCCTCCGAATCTAAAAGCTACATTAAGTTCAAAATTGCCAAGTAATTTATGTCGTTCCTCAAGGCCTCGTAAAATTTTGTCGGGTGTGCCCCAACTGGCTGCTTTCATAAAGCCTTCCACTGCACCTTCATGGCCAGCAGAACGTGCTATTTCTGCTTTTTCTTGGTAAGAATCATAACCTTGTACAGATCTAAAATGATCTCCTAAAAATTCATAGTGATAAAAATTGCTCTCTACAAATTTTCCTTGATATAACTTTGCGTCTTTCTCGGATTGATTAAGATCAGGGCCACATACAACAAACTCAGTCAGCATGAGATCTGGTGGTTCTGTGCCATGTAGTTCTCTATGTAGATCTCTTCCTTTTTCGATAGTGGGTAGGCGCATTTCCCAAGGACGATCTGCAAACATGATGATGTGTGCACCCAATTTCGCTGCAGATACTACAGAATCTTCACTCGAAGCCACAGCATAGATTCTCCCGTCAAACGAATATTCAGGACGAGGTCTTAATTCAATTTTCGGTTGTTTATAATATTTGCCATCACCCTCAATAAAGCCTGTTTTTAATGCATTGACAATCATCGGAGCTGCTTCATCAAAACGCGCTCTTGATTCATCCATACTTAGCCGGAAAGCCTCAAATTCACGCCTTGCTAAACCACGTCCAAATCCAAGTCGAAGTCTCCCATTACTGAGTAGATCTAGCACAGATGCATTTTCGGCTACTCGTAATGGATCATGCCAAGGCAATATAATCGCCGCTGTTCCGATATCTATATTTGGATATTTTGTTGCCAGATGTGTCATGAGATGTATGTTGTCTGGGACCATAGAGTAATCGTTGAAATGATGCTCTGTCGACCATAGACAGTCAAACCCAGAATTTGCAGCTATATCGAATAACTGTAGTTCTTCCTGCCACATTTCGGTATCGGTCCCTTTTTCCCAGCCATAGCTTGAGAAAATACCAAACATCCCTACATCCATCGGAACATCTCCACTAGTTGTTTATCTATCTATCAGGTCCTTTGATGTGTATACCACCGTCGACGGGAAGGATAACTCCAGTGATATAACGTGATTCATCCGAAGCTAAAAATACTGCAGCAGCTCCTATGTCCCATCCATTTCCTTCGATACCTAAGAGAGAAGCATTTTTACGTCTCTCTCTTAGTGAAGGTTCCATTCCTCGTGAATATACCATAGGCGTATACACTGGACCGGGCACGATACAGTTAACACGTATCCCTTGGTCTGCATGATCAACTGCCATAGCTTGTGTTAGAGCAATTACAGCACCTTTTGAAGTAGAATATGCGGTCATACCTCGTGGACGTAATGCCGCTATGGATGAAACATTAATTATTGACCCACTACTCGACTTTTCCATTTCTGGTATAGCATATCGCGATGTAAGTACCATACTTCTAACATTCGTTTCTTGAACTTTATCCCACTCATCCATATCAGCATTGACTACGCTGCTTCGAGGCATCCCTATCCCGACATTGTTATGTAAAATATCTAAGCCACCCCATTGATTAGATATCGTGGTTACAATTTCTTCACACGATTTTTCGTCCGTTACGTTGCCTTGTATAGTAATCACATTTGCATCTGGTTTGAGAGATACGATAATTGATTTTGTTTCTTCTGCAGCATTGAGATCACTATCAACTAGTAGTACTTTTGCTCCTTCGAGTGCGAATAATATAGAAGCTGCACGACCATTTCCAATACCAGACGCTCGTGATCCTGCACCAGTGATTATGGCCCTTTTATCTAATAATCTTATTCCGGTTGTGTCAGGAATCATAGGGATTTCGGTAGCTTCTGTTTCTGTCATTTGGTCACCTCTTATAAATCGATAACAGGTTGTTGGTTATTGATTTTATGGCTAAAGCCCATTGACTTACTTTAGTTGAATCAAATGCATTGTCTACAGTATCTGTCGGAGAATGAAAATATGCATGTCCTCCAAGGAATGAAATATAGCGAGTATCTAATTCACTGAGAATGAGAGCTTCTCCTCCTACTGCAGGTCCAGGATTTCGAATGTTTGTAACTTCTAAATTCGATGAACTCAATGATTGACGGACAAATTCCTCCAAATCTTCATCACTCGTAGCAGCTATAGAGTTGGGTTCTTCACGTGCCCCAATTGAAGCACCTAAATGTAACCACGCAGCAGCTTTAGTGATATTGTCTCGATTTGTGCGGGCGTACGAGCGTATGCCATAAAAATTTAATTCATGACCCGAACTTGCGAGTAAATGTACAGTCGGATGTGGTTCAGCAAGTGCTGCGATGCTTTCTGCTAAAGCTAAAAAGATAGCTATTCCACCACCACGTTCAGCAGCACATGTAAACCATCCTGATTTTGGAGTTACGATCCCTATTGCGGGGCTATTAGGTTGGCTTCCTTCAATGCTTGCTATAACGTTTGTTGCTGTCGATTGCAATCGCTCTCCATCTAAAGTGAGAAGACTTTCTCCACCCATCATCATTGTTGATTTGAGATGTTTGTTATCACTAGAGGCTACTTGTAAAATTGGGAGTGGAAAAGGTTTATCGATATGCATAGCATTTTGCAGAACAATATTTCGATCGCGGTCTCCATTTACTAGAATTATCGCGAGAACGCCTTTTTTATGTAAAGCATCGACATAATTTGGGAAATCTTCATGTGTTAACTTCCGTGCATTAACTATGACAAATTTGCCAAATAAGTCTGGATCAGTAATCTCGCATATTTCAGCACGTATTCCCTCAGGTATTGTGAAATCACCATCATATAATGGAGTACCCACAATTATTTCGCTTCCAGCTAAATTCAATGAAGAATCTCGATATTCAACTCGTGGAAAACGAAAGTTTTCAGTTTTTGCGGGTATGCCAAATTCCTTTAATTGATCGATTAACCATTTTGATGTTTGATCGTCTGCAGGCCAGCCAGTGCGATGGTTGCCAAAGGATTCATATTCGCGGATTCGTTTTTCGATGATTTCAGGTTCATATCCTGTGGTAGTGGGTAAATCGAATGTCATCTTTTTTCCTATTGGTTTATGTGTACTAAAATTCTAATTACTTGGATGTTAGTACTTCTGAAATATTATGCCATTCATTAAGTTCAATACATTCGCCATCATTAACCTTTATTACTCGTGTTGCCACTTTGTCCAACAACTCTCGATCATGACTGGCACAAATGACAGTCCCTTCATAATTCTCAAGTGCCGAAATTAATTTTCTCTGTGTAGTTCGATCAAGGTGGTTTGTCGGTTCGTCCAAGAGAAGGACATTACCAGGTTTGATGAGAAATTTAGCCAAAGCTAAACGACTTCTTTCTCCTCCAGATAAGATTGAAACAGATTTAAAAACATCATCTCCGCGGAATAAAAAATTTCCTAATATATTTCTTAATACACCATCACCATGTTCTTTATTGACAGTTTGTACTTCCTCTAGAACAGTTAGGTCGTAATCTAATGCTTCATCTTGGTGTTGGTCGTAATAGCCTAGTTCCGCCCTATTTGCCCAATGAATATCGCCATGGGTAGGTGTAATTTCTCCAGCAAGTATTTTTAAAAGTGTTGACTTACCACCACCATTTGGCCCAATGAACATTACTTTATCACCACGTTCTACCTGAAGATTGGCATCAATAAGTACTATTTCGTTACCGTTGTAGGAGTGGCCAATACTTTGTGCTTTTAAGACATCACGTTCAGTGCGTGTTGCTGTGTCAAATTTGAAATTAACCTCTGAATCGGAAGTAATTTTTTCAAGTGGTGTAATTTTATTTAAAGCTTTCTCACGACTTCTTACTTGAGATGCTTTAGTTGCTTTTGATCTGAATCGTTCTATAAATTTTTCTTGTTTGTTAATTTCTTTTTCTTGACGTTTCAATGCACTACTTTGTGCAGCTAGCCGTTCTGCTTTTTGCTTTTGGTAAGAAGTGTAGTTTCCTGCATATGTAATGATTTTCCCGTTACGCAGTTCAAATACTTTGTTAACCACGCGGTCATGAAATTCACCATCATGTGTTACTAATAATACTGTTCCCGGATATGCGGTGAGTTCTTCGGCAAGCCAATCTTGTGAGTTTTGGTCGAGATGATTTGTCGGTTCATCAAGAATGAGATTGTCTGGTCTGCGGACTAAAATTTTAGCTAACCCAATTCTCATTTGCCATCCACCTGAGAAGGATCCACATGTTTGAAAGAGCGAATCATTTTTGAAGCCAAGTCCTGCGAGAGTGCGACCTATTCGCTTGTCAATTCGATAGCCATCTAATTGTTCAAAACGTTCAAATAATTTTGCCTGTTCCGTGATTAGAGAGTCTAAGTTTTCGCTATCTTTAGACATTTCAAGTGAAAGTTGTTGAAGCCTATTTTCTATTTCAGACGCTTCAGGAAATGATTCCCATAATTCTTCCGAAATAGTTTTTTCAGAATTCGTGATAGTTTCTTGCTTTAAGAAGCCGATTTCATTTCCTCGGAAACCTGCATTTCCATTGTCAGTGAATTGTTCTCCAGCGAGTATACTTAATAGTGTTGATTTTCCAGATCCATTAGGACCTACCAAACCTACCTTTTCATTATCACCGATAGTAAAAGAAACGCTCGAAAGTATTTCATTTCCATCAAAACTTTTAAGTACATTCTCTGCGTAAAACATTCTGACAGGATATCGCATAGTTATCTCATGAGATAACTATGCGATAAGTTCGCCAAACGTTAAATTTAAACCCAAATATTCAAATATTTCCTTCACCCTAATACTCATAATTGATACTAATATCCTTAGTTTCCACGATCGATTACTAATGTTATTTAGTGTCTAGAAAGAATAATTTTGGAACACGCTCTGTTATCTGCTTTTGGCGTTATTGGATTTGCTATTGCGATTACGATTATTCTTTCCAGAAAAATCAAATTGCCGACGGTATTAATATTCTTGATTATTGGGATAATTGCCGGTCCTTCATTTTTAGATCTCGTATCACCTTCAGAATTTGAAGAAATTTTCCGATTTGGCCTTGAAATCCTTGTCGCCATTATCGTCTTCGAAGGAGCATTTTCTATCGATGTCCCCTACTTAAGACGTGTAGGTGGCGTGGTAAGAAACTTGTTAACTGTTGGGTTTGTACTCTCTGCTACTTTAAGTGCTTTGGTGGTAGGTTATTTTGAAATCTTACCTTGGCGTATCGCTGCATTATTTGGCGTTTTAGTTGCTGTCACTGGACCAACAGTAATTGCACCACTTGTCAGACAAATACGGATTAATGATCGTGTCAGAGCGGTGTTGATGGGTGAAGCAGTCTTAGTTGATCCTATTGGGGCAGTCATTGCTATTGTTGCATTGGACATTGTTTTGTTCGGCCCAGAGACTACAATATTGTTTTTTGCTCCTACTCGTTTATTAGGCGGAATGCTAATTGGGATACTTGGATCTATTAGTGTGCTCTTGGTATTGAAAATCTATCGTGATATCGAACCAATCGAAACCACCTTATTACTTCTTGGTATGAGTGTTACTACTTTTGCTATTTCTGAAAATGTACTTGCGCACTCTGGTCTTGCCGCAATGGCTGTAATGGGAATAGTTCTTGCATCAAGGAAAATACCCCATTCAGAACAAGTGCGTTCGTTTGAAGATGATTTATCCAAAATGCTTATTGGTGCTGTCTATGTACTTGCTGTTGCTACTGTTGATTTGAATGCGGTTCGAGATTTATGGCCTTATGGATTTATAGCTTGTGCATGTCTTATGCTTATTATTCGCCCTATTACAGTCTTTGTTTCAGCAATTAGATCAGATTTAGCATTCCGTGAAAAAACATATATTAGTCTTATAGGTCCAAGAGGTGTCGTAGCAGCAGCTTTAGCTGCTTTTGCAGGTGAAGTTCTTGGTCCTGAACAGTACGGCGATACTTTGACTGCCTTAGTATTCCTAACGGTATTTCTTACAGTAGGAGTTCAGTCAACCTATGCTGGTATTGTCGCAAAATTATTAGGAGTGAAAGCAATGAAAGCTATAATTGCAGGAGCAAATCCTGTCGCTTGTCGTGTTGGACATCAGTTAATAGAGCAGGGATTTGATGTTATTCTTATCGAAAATAACCCCGAATTAGTTTTGCAAGCACAGAAAGAAAATCTTGAAGCCATCAAGGCTGAGATTACAGATGTAAAAACACTTGATGCTGCAGGGGCATCGAATGTTGCAATTGGAATCGCTACAACTGATAGCGATGAAACAAATCTTCTTTTTTGTCAGTATTTACGTGCAGCAAGTCCTGATGCAAAAGTATATGCGCATGCTACAAGTACAGATGTAGTAAGTGCTTTCGAGCAATCAAGAATTGAAACAGTAGATGTTGAAGTAGCGCTTTCACAAGCTATGCTCGATCGTATTGCCGCCCCATTATTAACAGAAGCTTTAGGGACTGGTGATAGAGTGATTATTGATGTCCCAATAGGTAGTGGATTGGACAAAAGAAAGATACGCGATTTAGGATTGCCTGAGAATGTACTAATTTTATTGTTGCAACGACAAGGTGAAGATTTAGTGCCTCATGGTAATACAATTTTATCACGTGGAGATAGAATTTTACTTTTTGGTCTTATTGATGCGGTACACGATGCTCGAGAAGAATTGATGGCAATAGAATAGAATTGAATAATAAATAATTACAAAGGGTGTAGTTTATGTCTCATAAGTCATCAGATTTAAAAATCCCAATTCAACAGCACACATTAGAGAATGGTTTAAAAGTAATTCTTTCTCCTGATACTACTGCGCCAATTGTTACTGTCGCTGTTTATTATCATGTTGGAATGAGATTAGAACCTGAAGGCAGAACAGGCTTTGCACATTTGTTTGAACATTTAATGTTTCAGGGATCAGCACAAATGGAAAAGATGGAATTAGTTAAGCGTGTGCAAGAAAATGGGGGCACACTAAATGGATCAACCCGAACTGATTTTACGAACTACTGGGAAGTACTTCCAAAACACACTCTTGAATTGGCTCTGTGGATGGAAGCTGATCGTATGCGTGGCCCCAAAATCACTGATATTGAATTAGATAACCAAAGAGATGTCGTAAAGAATGAAATACGTGTCAATGTCCTTAATCGTCCGTATGGTAGCTTTCCATGGATTGATATGCCTGGTTTGGCTTGGAGCAATTGGCATAATTCCCATAATGGATATGGAGACATGGTCGATCTAGATGCTGCTAATTTAGAAGACGTTAATGCATTTTTTAAGAGCTACTATTCTCCATCAAATGCAGCTTTAGTTATTGTCGGTGATTTTGATGTTGATGATGCTATTAGAATGTCAGAAAAATATTTCTCTGACATTCCTTCTGTTACGCCACCTGAAATTCCAAATATGGAAGAGCCTGAATGGGAACAGGAACGTGTTTTTGAAAAAAAAGATGCGTTAGCTACCAAACCAGCGTTAGCTATCTCTTACCAGACACCACAACGTAATTCACCTTTATATTTCGCAATGGGTCTTTTAGATCAATTATTATTACAAGGTGACGATTCATTGCTCCATCAAGAGCTAGTAATTAAAAAAGGATTAACGGGACATATAGGTGGTGGTATCAATTTTTTGGGCCATATGTTTAATGCTCGTACTCCCTTATTATGGACGTCATCTCTAATTTACGATGAAACAACAACCCCAGATGAAATACTAGGAACTTTTGATCAAGTGCTTGATGGTGTGTTAAACGAACATATTTCTTCAGAAGTTTTAGAAAGAATTATCCTAAAAACCCGTTCTTCTTTTTACGATATTTTTGCAGGAAGTTCATATCCTGGTTTTGGTCGTGCAGATCTATTAGCATCATTTGCAATGATTGATGGCAATGCTGAGCGTGTAAATGAAATTGATTCTTTATTCAGATCGGTTTCTTTGGATGATATATACAATGCGGCAAATGAATATCTTTTACCTACGAAACGTGCAATTTTGAAAATAGTACCTGAGCTTTCGAATCAAACACAGGAGATATCATGATTTCAGAACCAAACATAGCATCTCCTGAACCTTTCGTACTTCCCCAGGTTGACAAATGGGAGACAGCAAATGGTCTTAAAGTAGAATTTGTTGAAGTGGGGATAATACCTAAAGCATATTTTCTATTAAGTATGAACTTTGGTTCTGCTGATGAACTTAATTCACAAGTATGGATTTATCGTCTGATAAGTGACTACCTTAAAGAAGGGACAATTGATTTAGATGGTAATCAAATCGCAGATAAAGCGGCGTCATTAGGTGGAAGATTTGATGTTAATGTTGATGATGACACTCTGACTATTTCAGGCTCAGTTTTAACAGAATTTGCTGCAGAATTTATTCAACTTATTGGTGATATTGCTCAAAAACCACGCTTTCCTAAAGAATCTCTAACAAGATTAAGAGATGATATGCTTCGTGATTTAGAGTTGATGAAAGTGCAACCTGGTGTTTTAGCTTCTGCTACGTTTCGTGGTGCACTCTATGGTAATTCAGGATACGGGCTTTCATTATCTACTCCTGAAATAATCGATACTTTTTCTACACGAGATGTAAGTGATTCCTATAGTAAATTTGCTAATCCAAATGAAACAAAACTCTATGTTGCAGGTATGTTTGATAAAGAAGCTCTTCGAAGTGCGATTGAAAATACTTTCAAGGAATGGGTTGGAAATGTGGGTGTTCATACTGAACGTTCACTGCCGGCAAGTTCGAAGAAGATTCATTTACTCGACAGAAAAAATGCAGAACAATCAACTCTTGCAATTGGCTTACCAGTTATAACACCGAGTGATAAAAATTATGTGTCATTAGTTGTGATGAATGCATTGTTAGGTGGCTCTTTTTATTCACGAATTACATTAAATATTCGTGAAGATAAAGGTTATACATATTCTCCTAGAAGTATGATCGCATCTCACCCAACAAGTGCATATTGGGTTGAAACTGCAGATGTTACGACTAATGTGACAGGAGCTTCAATAGAAGAAATTTTTAAAGAAATTGATCTTATTCGTGATACAGAGCCTTCATTGGAAGAGCTTAACGGGATAAAAAACTATGTTTCAGGATCATATGTAATGAGGTATACAACTCCTGGAGCTATTATAGGGCAACTGGCATTTTTGGATTTACATGATTTAGATGAAGATTGGGCAAAAAACTATATTGCACATGTTGTAGCTTTAAACCCTTCTGATATTCAACAAATAGCGAAAGAATATCTTGATCCATCAGTAATGACGATAGCTGTTGTTGGTGATGGAGAATTAATTAAAGAAGAAATAGCACCTTTTGGACCAATCGAAGAAGTTTCAGTTGAATCATTGTCTCCATAGCTCAATTTTTTTCTTTTTTTGAAGAGTTTCTGGAACTTTTTTCCAAATTAACAAAACACCTATTAATCCTGAGAGACCTACACTTACAGATGCTATTCCTAAAGTAGCAATGCCTGCTATACCTGCGATTATAAATGGTCCACTGCTTGTACCTATATCTGTAACAAATCTCCAGATACCGAGAAATTGTCCTTGATTACGTTGGGGTGCGAAGTCTGCACCTAGGGTCATTCCGATACCTGAACCGAGACCATTTGCGAAGCCAGAGAGTAGTCCAACCATCATGAGCGACCAAAAATCATTAGTGGATGTTATAAGTATCATACTTAAGGACATTAATAAGAGACTTGCTCCTGCAGCCCACCTCCTTCCAAATCGATCCATCGCTACGCCTACTGGTAGAAATAATGACATATCAACTGCAGAACTTAGGCCTATTATCAACCCTATGTCTTTTGGTTCGAGACCAATTGAATCACTCCACAACGGAAGTATCACTAGGCGTGTTTGTCGTAAAACTTGTAACAAAAGCATCGCTGTACCAGCTGTTAAAAATATATATTTATATTCTCTAAATACTGTTACAAAACTATTATCTTTCTTTTCAGTGGGTGTTTTTGAAGTACTTTCCAAATGCGGGAGATATAGGAAAACCATGATTAATGCACCAATGGCACCGACAAATAGAACTAACATTACCTCAACAAAACTATAATATTGCGCAATAAAACCTCCTAGTATTGGGCCAACAAAATTTCCTATTCGATGCGAACCTCCCACTAATGAGATCACACGTCCACGTTGATTGACTGGGGTAATTTCTGAAACAAAACTGAGGCGCGCTAACATCCATAATGAAGTCGCAGCACCAAATATAAATACTGAGATAGATAGATGAAGGATGCTTTGGCTAAATGCGGTACAAAGGGCAGATATTGTGATGAAAATAATGGAAAGTAAGTGTGATTTCCGTTGCCCTATTTTGTCTATTATTAATCCTGCGGGTATATCGAAAAGCACAATCCCTAATCCACGCATTGCGAATACCAAACCTGCTATGGCAATGGATCCTCCCAAATCTTTAGCAAAAAGCGGAACAAAAGACAGAACTGAACCTTGTCCGATTGATATGAATATAGTAGGAAGGTAGACACTATTAGTAAGAGAACGAATTTTAAATTGCTGGACGTTTTCTATAGTCTGCATCGCTCTATCCTATCGTTCGCTACGTTGTGTGCGAGTGATAGGATAAAAAAGTAAAAAACTCGCAGTTGTAAACGAATAATTTAAGTAAAAGAATCGAGCAGAAGAATATTGGATCGAGTAGGATGCATGTAAGTAGGGAGGCGTAATGGGATCGCTTTCGCAAATGCGTATTTTAGATATGACACAGTACGAAGCAGGCACTTCATGTACGCAATATTTAGCTTGGCTTGGTGCAGATGTAGTTAAGATAGAACCTCCCACTGGAGATCCTGGTCGTGGGGTAGGTCGTGAAGGTGTTAATCAAGAACAAGTTAGACAATATTTTTTAAATTACAATAGTAATAAACGTTCTGTGGTTATAAATCTAAAATCTGACGAAGGCCGCCAACTTTTTCTTGATATGGTTCCTCATTACGATGTTTTTGTTGAAAATTATGGTCCTGGTGTCGTTGAGAAACTGGGATTAGATTATGAAACACTTTCTACAATTAATCCTTCAATTATTCATGCACGAATCAAAGGATATGGTTTGACAGGCCCCTATGCTAACTACAATAGCTATGATTGGGTTGCTCAAGCATCTGCGGGAACATTTTCAGTTACTGGTGATCCGAATGGACCACCAATGAAACCTGCTCCAACGATGTCAGATTCTGGAACAGGAATTCAGATGGCATTGGGTATTGTTTCGGCATACGTAGAAAAAGTACAAACTGGCATCGGACAGCAAATTGAAATATCTATGCAAGAAGCTACAACCATGTTCATGAGAACTGTTGGTTTACATGTTTGGGGAAAAGAAGCTGCGCCTCGCACAGGTATCCATCAAGGGAATGGTATTACGTCAACATACCCTTGTGCCGCATCACCTGATGCAACGCAAGACAATAATGACTGGGTGTTTATCATGACCGTTACTTCACAAATGTGGGATTCATTATGCGTTGCTATGGGTAAATCTGAACTGCTGACTGATGAAAGATTTTCTACAGAAGCTGCTCGAATAGCTAATCAACCGCTACTGTATGAAGAGATTGCTTCTTGGACAAAAACCAAAACCAAGCAGGAAGTAATGGGAATATTAGGACCTGCTGGAGTTCCTGCCAGTTATGTATTTAGTACCATGGATTTGTTTAACGACCCTCATTTAACTGAACGTGATTTTATCCAAACAGTAGATCATCCAATAAATGGCGAAGTGAAACTCATGCGTAATCCTTTACGGATGAATGGTGTAATACCATTGGAGTATGCACCTCTTCTTGATGCACATACTGATGAAATTTTGGCTGCTGATCTCGGTTTAAATGATGAAAAAATTCAGCAATTACGTGATGCTGGAGCAATTGGATCTATGTAATAACAGATACAAAGTGTGTATTTACAAGAACAATATGGAGGTGTTGAATGCTCGAACGATTTAAAGTTGCAGAAGAAGATCGGATATATGTCACTGCAGAGACTATAAACGCAGCAACCAAAAGTATCTTTCAAGCACTAGGTGTTCCTGAGAGAGAATCATCTATTGCTAGTGATGTCTTAATCTCTAATGATCTACGTGGTATAGAGACTCATGGTGTTTCTAATATGCTTCGAAATTACGTTGCTGGGTACCAAGACGGAAGATTGACTCCTGCCCCCGAGGTGGTAATTACTAGAGAAACAGAAACAACACTTGTCGTTGATGGTGGAGGTGGCCTAGGAGTTCATATTGCTCCTGATGTCATGGACAAGGTTATAGCAAAAGCTGAGCCATATGGTTTAGGTGCAGCATGTGTGACGAATGTCGGACACATGGGCGCATCCGGTTACCATGCAATGAAAGCTATGGAACATGACATGATCGGCCTTGCAATGTCAACAAGTGGGTCATCTGTCACACTTCCTACCTTTGGTGCTATTCCTCGCCTAGGAACAAATCCAATTGCATGGGCTGTACCTGCGAACAAAATGCCCCCCTTTGTGTTTGATGTCGGCACCAGTCAAATTGCACGAAATAAATTTACTTTGGCCAAACGTGTTGGGGCGAAATTAGAACCAGGATGGGTTGCCGGTGCGGATGGTATTCCGATTATGGAAGAAATGGATGTGCCCGATCAATTTGGACCACCATGGCTACTTCCATTAGGTGGCACAAGAGAGAATGGATCCCATAAAGGGTATGGATTAGGTTCTGTCGTAGATATCTTAGGTAGTACTCTGACAGGCATCGGTCCAGGATTTGTCGCCCTGACACCAGGTTTTCATTTGATGGCTTATAAAATTGATGCTTTCGTTGATCCTGAAAAATTTAAGGACGATATGGATGTATTTCTTAAGGGACTAGCAGATACAACTCCGGCAGCAGATCAAGAACGTGTTGTCTATCCAGGTTTACTTGAAGCAGAATCAGAAGAAGAGCGAAAAATTTCAGGCATTCCTTATCACATTGAAGTTATTGAATGGTTTGAGCAAATCGCATCTGAACTAGGTTTAAATTATAATTTGCGCGATTAATTAACTGTTAAATTTTTGAAAGGTGCATGATGACAGATTTTGATGTAGCTATTCTAGGTGGTGGTTTGGCAGGGTTAACTGCTGGATTATTTGCTGCTCGTGAAGGTTTGGAAGTCACATTGTTTGATCAAATGGGCCCTGGTGGGCAACTTAATAATGTGGGGCAAATCGATAATTTTCCTGGATTTCCTCAAGGTACAACAGGTACTGAACTAGCTTCAAACACAGCAGAACAAGCATTAAATGCTGGTTTGCAATTTCAATTTGGTGAAGTTTCAGGTCTTGCTACAAATGAAAATATATGGTCTGTACAAACTTTGATGGAAACGGTGACTGCGAAAGCTGTCATTGTTGCACTAGGTTCTAATTTCGCAAAACTTAATGTGCCTGGTGAAGAAAAATTCTTTGGCAAAGGGATCTCCAATTGTGCGACATGTGATGGAGATTTTTTTCGTGACGAAGATGTTGCTGTTATTGGGGCAGGTGACTCAGCTTTAGATGAAGCTCTTCATCTAACTGACATAGTTCGTTCTATTACTATTGTTAACCGAAATGAAGATTTCACTGGTACATTTGTAAATCGTGAAAAATTACTGAGCTTTGAAAAAGTCTCTGTAGAACATAACGCGATAGTGAAAAACCTAGACGGCGATGATCAACTTAAGTCTATTACAATTATCGCAAACGGCAGTGAAAAAAAACTTGATGTAACTGGTGCATTTGTTTTTGTTGGATTAGTTCCCAATTCAGCTATCTTGAAAGAACTAATAGCTGTCGATGCTGCAGGACATGTCGAATGTAACCTTGATATGAGTACATCCCAGCAAGGTTTGTACGTTGCAGGTGATATTCGACAACAATCATCTCGACAATTAGTGTCTGTAGCTGGAGATGGAGCTACAGCTGCAATTTCTGTCCGTGATTATTTACGGAAATAATGTTAAAGATGCTAAATTTTCTATTTTTCAGTATTGTATACAGTATCAATAGATTTGAGGTGTAAATGAATAAAGTACAGATATTGAATCCTACTAAGAATGGCCCTGCACAAGAAGAATCAAACTCTGAGATTCTCGAACTCAGAGAATCTCGTGCAGGTATACTTGCAAATCAAAAGCAACATGCCTCTTTAGTTATGGAAGCTATTGTTGATCAACTTTCACTCGATTATGGAGTTATCAAAACAGTTGTCTCTAGCAAAATAACAAATGGTCCCACTCCAAAAGAACTTGAAAAAGAATTGGTTGATAATTGTGATTGGGTCATTTTAGGGAGTGCCGACTGAGGATCTTGTACTGCGTGGAGTATCCACGCTGCAGTCGACTTAGAAAAACGTGGTATTCCTACTATTACCTTGGCAACTAGTGAATTTAAGGCTTTGTCTGAACTTCAGGCTCGTGCGATGGGATATCCTAACTTGCGGATAGTAACGATTCAACATCCTTTGGGAGGAATGCCTGCTGATGAAGCTATACTAAAAGCTCAAGATGCAGCGAATTCTATTAAAGAGATGATTATCGGCTAATTTTTTAGATCGTAATTCTTTAGATGAGATAGGTTTTTAATGAGTGTTAATTTAGATTTGCCTCCTATCGTTGATATCGACGATTCCTTAGAAGCGATTATTGATTTTTTTGAAACACAACAATGGACTGATGGACTTCCATTCATCCCCCCTACTCGTCAGCGTGTAGATGAAATGTTTCGATATGTAGACTTCAAACCAGATGATGTAATTGCTACTCTGGCTCCTCGAAATGGTGAAGCTACAGTCGAAGCTCTTGCGATTAATGCAGTTATGGCAGGTTGTCGTCCTGAATACTTCCCTGTTGTTGTGGCCGCAACTCAAGCAGTTGCAGAAAAACCATTTAATCTGAACGGTATTCAATCAACTACTCATTCATGTGCAGTTTTAGTATTTGTTAACGGTCCAATTGGGCGCGAAATTAATATCAATAATGGTTACAACCTTTTTGGCCAAGGCTTTAGAGCAAATGCCACTATTGGTAGAGCCATGAGATTGATATTGCTGAATATTGCAGGTGGCACACCAGGCGAAGGTGATAGATCAACCATTGGTACGCCAGCAAAAATTAGTTTTTGTGCAGCAGAAGCTGAAGATTTGAATCCGTGGGAACCATTACATGTCGAAATGGGTTTTGACATTATGGATAGTACTGTCACTGTTATGGCTGCAGAGGCCCCGCATAATGTAAATGATCATTGGAGTGTTACCGGAGCTGGGCTACTCAATACAATTGGCCTTAGTATGCGCCAACCTGGAAGTAATAATATGACTTATCGTGGTGGTCAACCACTCATTGTGCTAGGTCCAGAACATGCTGAAGCTATCGCTCGCGATGGTATTTCAAAAGATGATGCTAAAAAAATCCTTTGGGAAGCATCTCATTTATATTTGAATGAAATGACGGAAGACTGGCTTGAAGGGCAAGCTCATTGGGCTGAACCGAGAGCTGATGTAGATTCCCCTGAAGCACATATGGTCGGTGAGCATTGGTCTCGACTAAATATTGTTGTTGCTGGTGGTGCAGGGAAACATTCTTGCTGGATTCCAACATTTGGACCAGACGGAATGACCAACACTGTTACTGCTAGAATTAATAATGCAGATGGCTCAGCTATAAAATCTGTATATGAAAATGTTCAGTAATAGATACCACTTCCAACACCACCTCCTACTGCTAAAGCATCTCCATTGATTGAGATGGATTTTGGTGATGCAAGAAAAGCTACGACATAAGCAACTTCTTCTGATGTAATAATTTTCTGTATGGTATTGCTCGTGCCAAAACTGGCTGTAACTTCCTCGATAGTTTTACCTTGCTTTTCTGAGATCGATTTTAATAGATCAGGGACTCTTTCTGTATATGTTAACCCCGGATGGACGACAGTTACATTAATGCCATGTGGCCCAAGTTCATGTGCTAAGTTTTTTGTCATTGCTGCAACAGCGACATTTCGCATGCTGCCAACTGTGGTACCTACACTTCGAGCAGCTAACCCAGATATGTTTATTATTCGACCCCATTTGCGTTCTTTCATTATTGGGGCTACAAATTGACTACATCGTAAATAACCCAAAACTTTGAGATTCATATCTGACCAAAAATCATCTGTGGTGAT
>JAKUNM010000016.1 GCA_022451865.1 Dehalococcoidia bacterium | reverse complement strand
TTCCAGTGCGTTTAGAGGAATCGGAAGCGTATATGCCGACTGCACCTAATGATTGGTATACCAGTACTTCACCATGGGGAAAGCCAGTTGCTAACCCTGCGAGTGTGCCAAATATTGCTGGAGAGTCTTCAGGGGATTTAGGTCTAAGAACTGAAGGTGTAATTAGCATGTTAGGTGCTCAAGAATTGAAATATGTCGAAGGTCCAATATTTCTAAATCAAGATTATCTTTCAGAAAGTGAATTGATCGCTATTGGCTCCTCTAACAAATCAGAGTATTCGTGGCATGAGTCAAGACTAATTTCGCCTGATGGTACTTTAGTTGCTAAAACATTGACCCAGATGCGCCATCTCAAGAAATCTTCACCTCTATGGGCTGACGAATTTCCTGAAGAAAAATAACTTTGGTATTAATCTTTTTTTGATGTTTGTGCGGCAACTGCAGCCGCTGCAGCTGCTGCCGCTGCAGCTCCTCCTAAATAGTAATGATTTTGTGCTGTCATATTTTCATCGAATTCATATATAAGTGGCATTCCGGTGGGGATGTTAATTTCACTTATATCTGCGTCAGAAATATTATCAAAATGTTTTACTAATGCTCGGATGCTATTGCCATGCGCTGAGATAAGAACACGTTCACCATTTTTGATATGAGGTACGATTTCAGTATTCCAAAATGGTATGACTCTTGCCATTGTATCTTTCAAAGATTCAGATGATGGTACGGCAGAAGAGAGACCTACTGAAGAGTATCTTTTTTCAAATTTTGGATGGTTAGGATCATTTTCTTCTAATGGGGGTGGTCTTGTATCAAAACTCCTTCTCCAAATAAAAACCTGCTCTTCTCCATGTTGTTCTACTGTTTCAACTTTATTTAATCCAGCAAGTGCTCCGTAGTGCCTTTCATTGAGTTGCCATGATTTTTCAGTGGGTATCCATAATTGTTCTAATTCATCTAGGATAATCCATAAAGTTCTAATCGCCCGCTTTAGGACTGAAGAAAATGCAATATCAAATTCAAAACCCGATTCTTTTAGTTGTTTTGCCGCAGAAAGCGCCTCTTCTTTTCCAGCATCTGATAAATCAATATCTATCCAGCCTGCAAATTTATTTTCTTTATTCCAAATACTTTCGCCATGTCTTAAGAGTACGACTTGATATGTCATCTATTTTTCTCCATAAAACACTATTGATTATTTTAAAATTAATTGGCGACGCTTGCATTACCAATTAAGACTATGGTCCCATCACTTTTTTCGATCCAGGTGAAAACACCATTTCGATTTTTATCAGTCTTAAGAATACCAATGTCTATTCCTTTGATAAATAATTTATCATTTGGCCATACTGGATTAGTAAATTTTATATCTAATTCTCCGCTACTCCACCATTTCTCACCAAAGTGTTGTTCTACTAAATGGCCTACATAAGACATTGTCATTCTCCCGCCAACTACAACATTATTGAAGCCAAGTGCTTCAGAAGATTTTAGGTCAGTATGGTAGCTCTTATTTCCATGGAAAAATTCTCCACACATTTCTAAAGTTATATTTGATTCCAATTGTGGAATAGGAACTCCATCAGGAATTAAGAATTTTCGCGTACCTTCTTTTTTTGTTGGATCTCTAAATTGTACTGTTTCTATAGGTTCATCTAAAAGAAAAGATTGATGATGATTAGATTTAATTATGACGTTCCCTGCATGGTTTCTAAGAGTCATTTCTGTATTGACTACAGTTCGGTCTCTTTTTTTATAAATATCAATAATTTCTCCATCAGCAATATAGACTTGATTAAGATTCAGTGGCTCAAACAGTTGCCACTCCTGTCTCATCCATAGATGTCCCCGATCTTGGTTAAACGCTGACCATTTATGAAAATTATCTGCTGCACCAGCTACCATAGAGGGTATGGGTAGATTTTTTTGATATTGGAGATTGAGTCCTTCATTGTAATCATTTAAAATTTCTTGCGTGACCATGAATTCAATTTGAGGCAGAATTTTACCTATATATGGGTCAGTATCATTTTGTAAATTGGATTGCATAGAGACACCTATGAATAATAAAAATTTTAGAGTTAGTATTTTCCGAATTGCACAACGTTCGGTGCACAAGTCTATTTTTTCTCAATCTACTCCTATTGCTTATCAAATATCAATTATATTTTCGATGGTCTTTTTTCTTACAATCTTTTTGGCGTGTAGTAGTGAAGATAGAATATCCAAAGAAGATGCATTAGGAAAAGATCGATTGTTTGGCATCAGAGTGGATGACTCCTTGCAACCTCCTAATTTTATTTTACAAGATACAGACGGGAATATTTTTGATTTCCAACAGAAAACTTCTGGGAAGGTCACTTTGTTATATTTCGGATATACCAATTGTCCAGATATTTGTCCTGTACACTTTGCAAACATTGCTGCTGCATTAGATCGGAGTCCCTATGAAGTTAGAAATGGAGTGAATGTTATTTTTGTTTCAGTTGACCCGGAACGTGATTCTCCTAAAAAAATACGCGAATGGTTAGATTTTTTCGATACAGATTTTATTGGCCTTACAGGTACGGATAGTGATCTTGTAATTGCTCAAAATGCAGTGGGTGCACCTGCTGCTTTTGTTTCAGAAGTCTATGAAAATGGATATTCGATTGCTCATGCTGCGTGGATCTTTTTATATACACAGGATGGTTCGTTATATCTAAAATACCCTACAGGAACCCGCCAAGCAGAATGGGCTCATGATTTAGAAGCTTTAGTCTTGGAGAATTGGTCCCACGGAAGTAAAGGGAGTAAGAATAATGGAGGTTAGTTGGTGGTGTTCTGCCCGACCGATATCCTGGTCATGGGATCCGCAATTTTTCCCCGGGATTTGGGTTGTTATGCTGTGCATAATTGGGAGTTATTTTTTTGTATATGTAAAGAGTTCAAAAAGAAGTTCATCTAGTGATCAAAGAATTGCAACTAATAAAGAAAAACTCTCTTTTGTTGCAGGATGGGTACTCCTTTGGGTTATGACAGATTGGCCGATTGGTGTTTTAGGATCGGGTTATCTACTATCTGCGCATATGTTGCAGTATGTAATTTACTCTTTAGTTATCGCTCCTTTATTGGTTGGGGGAATAACTAATTCCATGGTTTCTGGTTATAAAGATCAGTGGTTTTTCATTACTATCCGATCATTGATATCACGTCCTTTTGTATGCTTTGTAGCCTTTAACATAGTATTGGCGATCACACATATACCTTATTTCACAGATATCTTGAAACCTTTGCAATTAGGCCAAATGTTAATTGATATATTGTGGATTTCTGTTGCGATATTATTTTGGGCAGCAATTGGAACATTTGATGATCAAAGTGATGTTAGTTTGGCAAGGGCTCAAAAATTACTTTATATAATCGGTATTACTTTACTACCAACTATTCCGGGAGCATTTTTTGTATTTTCTGATTTTCCAATATACACAACATATGAATTTGCTACGCGAGTATTTAATGGGATTTCAGCTCGTGAAGATCAAATGTATGCAGGACTAATAATGTGGATGGGAATGACTCCCATACTACTAATCCGCCTTGCCATGGCATTCTTTTCATGGTCTGAAGCAGAATCTAGACGTGCAGGAACAATAGATTAGTGTTTTATTTAAAAATCTTCAGTCAAAAGTAGTTGTATAGAAAATAACAGCCTGTATTTATTTCATAAAATAATTACAGGCTGTTACTGAATTAACCAACCTGATCTTTTAGAGCTTTTGCAGCTTTAAAGGCTGCCACTCTTCTCGCAGGTATACTGATCTCGGCTCCAGTTTGGGGATTGCGTCCTGTACGAGCATTTCTTGTGCGAGTCTCAAATTTACCGAATCCTGCAATTGAAACTTCACCACCAGCACTTAGCTCTGATGCTATTGCGCCAAAGAGTGCATCAATTGCACGACCAGCATCAGCTTTGGTCAAATTTACTTGCCCAGCAATTTTTTCTGCCATTTCATTTTTATTCATATACCACCCCTCAAATGCTTGGGATAACCCCATATAACCACATATATGTGGTTCTTATAAGCTTTAATTTAGCTGATCAGACGCTCCAAGTCGAGGGGAAATGAGAAAAAGCTCAGCTTTTTATCATATATTTATTAGATCCATATAATTTGCTTAGATTGTCTAAAGTAGTGATAGACTGCAATTCTATGGAAAATAATCAACTTGCTACATTGATTTCTGAACTTTTGCAAAAGATCGATCGGTCCAAAATTTTAGATGCCCCTGAAGATCTTTTAGTTTACGAATATGACACTTCAATTGATCGTGCTATTCCTGACGTAGTAATTCTTCCTACAAATGCTGATGAAGTATCTCATGCAGTAAAAGTCGCTGAGATATATGGGATTCCTGTGATACCTCGAGGATCTGGTACAGGGTTTGCAGGCGGTGCACTTCCTGTAAAAGGAGGGATTTTAATTGTACTTACTGCTATGAATAATATAAGAGAAATTGATGTTGAAAATCGTACAGCTATTGTTGAACCTGGAGTCATTAATCTTCACCTTCATGAGGCACTAGAGCCCTTCAATCTGATTTATGCTCCAGATCCTTCATCACAGCGTATATGTACTATTGGGGGGAATGTTGGTACTAATTCAGGAGGACCTCATACATTGGCACACGGATCTACAGTTAACCATATTTTGGGAATTGAAGTGGTTTTACCTAGCGGGAGAATTGTTTGGCTGGGTGGTAAGCAGTTAGACACTCCTGGAATAGATTTACGAGGAGTCTTTGTAGGATCTGAAGGAACTTTGGGGATAGTTACAGCAATATGTGTGAATCTAATTCCAACAAATGAAACTATTAGAACAATGCTTGCTATTTTCGATAGCATTGATTCTGCTTCGGAGGCTGTGTCAGCAATTATTCGAAGTGGTGTTATTCCTATGGCTATGGAAATGATGGACCAAGAAACAATTAAGGTAGTAGAACCTAGAGTGCAGGCTGGTTATCCAGTTGATGCTGGTGCTGTTTTATTAATTGAAGTTGAAGGTTTGTCAGAAGCTGTTGAACATGATTCTGCAGTTGTTGTTAGTGCATGTAATGATCTGGGTGCACGTGAGGTTAGAACAGCGGAAAGTGCTTTAGAAAGAGAGTCACTTTGGGAAGGTCGTAAGTCTGCAATTGGTGCCTTGGGTCAAACAGCACCAGCAATTTATTTACTTGATGGCGTAGTGCCGCGCACAAAATTGCCCGAGATATTAAATAAAGTTTTGTCTGCTAGTAGTAAAGCCGGTTTTAAGTGTGCAAATATGTTCCATGCTGGTGATGGCAATCTTCATCCAACGGTTCTTTTTGATCCTTTAGAGCATGGAGCCACAGATCGTGTTTTAGAACTTGGAGGAGAGATCATGAAACTTTGCGTTGATGCTGGTGGTTCGATTACAGGAGAACATGGTATTGGTTTAGAAAAACGATCATATATGGAGTGGGTCTTCACGGATGCAGATCTCGCAGCTATGGAGAAAGTACGTTTTTCATTTGACCCAGTAGGGAATTTTAATCCCTGCAAAATTCTTCCTACAGGGCATGGCTGTGCACAAGGTCATATGCAAATTACTGATCAGCATTTTTCGGCCCCAGGTGTCTATGTCTGATAATCAACAACTTCCTTTACCTATGGAAGATTTTATAAAAACTTTGCCTTCTGAGATCTGTCGTCAACCAGAATTATATATGATTGATGGTAAAACTCCTCTTTCTGCATTTCGTCCGTTACACATTGATCAGATATCTAAAATTATTCAATTTGCTAATCAGTACAATTTTGCTGTTAGTCCTCAAGGGAGTCGTACGGCACTTACTTTAGGTAGAAAATTAGAAAGATATGACATTGCATTAGATACATCTGGGATGTCCAAGTTAGTAGAATATACCCCTGAAGATCTTACAGTCACAATTCAAGCGGGGGCGACTTTACGTGATCTTCAATCTGATCTTGCAGAGTTTGGGCAATATCTACCAGCTGATCCTAGTCCGAGTGATGTTGTAACAATAGGTGGATTGCTTGCAACAGCTCGCTCTGGTGCTTGGCGAGGAAATGTACCATCTACACGAGATCTTATTTTAGGAATGACAGTAGTTATGGCCGATGGATCTATTGCAACAAGTGGCGGTCGCGTCGTAAAAAATGTGAGTGGTTTTGATATGCATCGTCTTCATACAGGTGCCTTAGGGTCACTTGGTATTATATCGAGTGCTTCATTTAAAGTTCTTCCTGTCCCAGAAAGAAATGTTTCACTAATTTTGAGCTGTTCAAAAATTAATGAAGCTGACGAGTTGGCATTTATCCTTCGTAACAGTAACTTACCTATTCGTGGATTGACCATTTTAGATTCCAATGCATCTCGTAAATTAGGATTTTCTAGCACCCCCAAGGTGTTGGTAGAATTTACCGGAATTGAAGTGTCAATTAATCGTTCTATCAAAGATACTGAGCAGATAATGAGTAGATTTGGAGAAATCGATCAATTAGAAGATTCTCAAATTTGGGATCAAATAAGATCCTTAGCTAATGAACAAAAAGAACAAATTGTTATTCGATGCGGGGTACAAGCAAAAAATGTTGTTGAGGTAATTAAGCTTGCAGAGTTAAATACAGCTGCATGTGCTTGGGGTAATCTAACTTCAGGATCTGTTTGGGTAATTTTTGAGAGTATTGATGTTACTACATTATCTAAATTCCGTTCACAGATCTTAAGTTTAGAAGGATTTATGCAAGTCGAAGCAGCGTCAATGAATATTCGTGATATTTTTAATCCGTTTGGTGACATAGAAATAGATCTCGTGCGAGCATTAAAAAATCGATTTGATCCCTCAGGAATTTTGAATCCCGGTCGATGGACGGTTGGTGTGTAAATGTCTTTTGTACCAATTAAATTTGCTGGTAGTGATATTCCAACAGTAGAAGATCTTCGAAATTGTATACATTGTGGTTTTTGCCTGCCGTCATGTCCTACATATATAGCTACTGGTCATGAATTGGAATCTCCCCGAGGTAGGTTACATCTTATTGATTCTGTTCGTTCAGGGCGTGTTGATATCAATGATCGATTACTAGGGCATCTGGATTTATGTCTTCAATGTCGTGCATGTGAAACTGCCTGTCCTTCGGGTGTACCATATGGACGAATTATGGAAGATGCACGTGCGTCGATTATGGCTAATCCTAAATCATTACAACCTCGACAATGGAGATTGCGTACTTTCTTACTCCGTTATGTGATTACTCAGCCAATAATTTTGCGATTTGCAATATTTCCATTACGTATTTATTCAAAGATAAAATTACAAAATTTGTTTCGAAATCATATTTCTAAGTGGGTTCCAAAACGCATTGCCGATTTAGAGGCATTGATTCCTGAGATCAGTTCAAAAAGTTTCCGTCGAAGAGGAATTTTAGCTTCTCCCGAAAAAATCTCTGCTCGTGTCGCATTGATTATGGGATGTGTGCAAGGTGAAATGTTTCCTCAAACACATGAGGCAACAATCGGTGTGCTCGAAGAATTGGGTTGTGAAGTAATAGCCCCGCCATCTCAGGTCTGTTGTGGGGCACTCCATCTACACGCAGGTGATATGCAAAAAAGTCGTGAATTAGCAAAGAAAAATATTGAAGTATTTGAAGAATATCAAGTTGATGCAATTTTAGTAAATGCTGCAGGTTGTGGTTCTACTTTGAAAGAATATGGCCATTTACTTCGCGAAGATAACAAATGGGCGAAACGTGCAACTGTTTTCTCTAATCAAGTTCAAGATATTTTAGAATTTGTAGCATCTCTCATGCAGAATAGTAATTTACAGAAAAATCTTTCAACGCTTAGTATCAATGTCACTTTACAAGACTCATGCCATCTTGCTCATGCACAAGGAATTCGAGAAGCTCCAAGGGAAATTCTGAATCAAATTCCTGGCCTGAATCTCCATGAAATGCGCAATCCAGACCGATGTTGTGGTTCTGCGGGGATCTATTCTTTGGTACAGTCAGAGATGTCTAACGAGATTCTTGCCACTAAAATGGAAGACATTCTTACTACTGACAGCTCAATTATTTGCACCGCCAATCCAGGTTGTACATTGCAATTACAATCTGGTGTAAGGCAAAGCGAGCTTGATGCAGAAGTTCTACATGTAATAGATCTACTTTACAGGTCTTTATCGCAAAAATAGTACTAACGGTTAGTCCCTAGTAGTATTTTACATCCTTGTAAGTATGAATCTTTCGCTCGTTCACGTAATTCATCTTCATTTCGACTGCCAATAGGGTGATCTATGAGTGCAAATTTAAAATCAGGTAGGCCTAGAGTTTTTGCTGTAGCCTCTCCAGTTGGTTGAAAAGGGTGTGTACATAAGGTTAAGGCTGGGATATTTAATTTTTCTATAGTAATACCATCGTGCACACTGCACGTTGAGCACGATCCTCAGTCACCAACAGCTGTAATCATGAAATCGACATTGGCTCGTACTATTGTATCAATCATATCTTGTGGACAAGGGCGTGAAGCGCTGTGTTTATTCAGATCTAAAACAATCTGACTTTGGTGATTTGCTTTGAAAAATTCTGCAGTGTATCTAAGAAGGACATCAGCATTAAATTTTCCATTTGAAAGAAGGGCAATTTTCGTGTTGCTGAGGTCTTCTAATCTTGGCGCAAGTTTGAAAGATCGATCCTTATTTTGATCATTTATTTTTGGATTATATAGTTTTAATGTCATGATTATCCTTACTTTGGAATTAAATTACCTCAATTTGCATTAAAGAATTTCTTGCTCTACTCCATGAAGGTAAGAACGAAGAATGAGCTCCTGCATCACCACCTCCAACCAGTAGCAAAATATCTTCAGGTGCTATTCCTCGATGATATTGCTTAGGATCCGTTTTGCGGATAATTTGTTGATCTATTTCGAATTGTGTTTCTCCAGGGGAATAATTTTCTGATTGCTCTGAAGATTGGATTGTTTGATCCATGGGAGGACGTCCTATACGTTCTAAATCTTCTACACTACGCCACGCATTATTAAATAGATATTCTTGCACTTTTTCTCGAGTCCATTTTTTATCAGAGCCTATAATTTCAGCAGTTTCAGGTGAGAGTACAACTACTGATTGTCCATGTGTAAGGGAGTCTAGACAGCTCATTGAATCAGCAACAGTTAATAACGCTTCTTCTGGAGTGGCGGCAAAGTGATTCTCAATATTATGAAAACCTCCAGCTGCAAAAACTACAACTATTGAGTCATCTGAATATCCAAAATGCTCATTTAAGCTAGGCCAAGGACTTTTTTCAGCCCTTTCAGCTATGCATAGCGAATATTTCCCAGGGTTCCCTTGTGTTGATCGATCTGTGATATTGGGTTCCATATGGAATACGTTCAAATGAATTAATCTTATTGCACGTCCAATTGACGCATTGGCTCTGTTGCCAGAGCCAAATAAATTTCCACTTGCATTCATTTCTAATTGATCAACGATTGGACCACTGACTATGACCATATGTGCTGAGCCACCTGTGCTAGCAGTAGAGCCATGATAATTAAAATCTGGTTTGGACATAGCTCGTAATGCCGCTATCACAACAGGGAAGTGTGAGGGCAAGCATCCTGCCATTACTGCATTAGTAGCAGCTGCATGTGCACTGCATTTTCTTTGTGTTGTAATGTGTTCTGCAATTGTCTCAAAAGGATCGAGCTTTACTTCATCTAACATTGCATCTACTAGTTCAATTGTAGGAGGAATAACTGGTAATCCATCAGTCCAGCCGGATTTATAACATAACTCGATCGCGTCATTTAAGTTATCGACTTTAATTGGTGAATTTCTTGAATCTGCTGTCGATGTCATATCAATCCTTCAACAAAATTAATTAGAAAAAGTTTCAATTAGCGATGTGTATTGATCTAATACTGGCAGTATTTGTTCTTTTTCTTTTGATCTCAGGCGCAATATTGCTCTATCCACACCTGCATTTGCTAACTCTATAATACTTTTTTCATCGCTGCTAGCACCAAAGACAGAAATTGGTATTGTGTTACGCCCAGATTCCAGCGCAAGTTCTTGTAATTCAGGTATTCTATTTAAATATTCTCCTCGATTACCAATAGGCATCCATTCATCACCATACCGTATAACTCTCTTGAGTGTATTTGCACCATTACCACCTACGATTATTGGAGGATGAGGTTTTTGTAACGGTTTAGGCCATTGCCAGAGAGGATTAAAATTAACAAATTCTCCATGATATTCTGCAATATCTTGGGTCCAGAGATTTTTCATTGCTTCAATACGTTCGCGCATGAGTTTCCATCTTCTTTCAGGTAACGTGCCATGATTTCTCATTTCTTCACGATTCCATCCACCTCCAACACCTAGAAGAACTCGTCCATTTGAGATGATGTCTAAAGTAGAAATTTCTTTGGCTAGAATTATTGGGTCTCTTTCAACTATTAGTGCAATTCCTGTTGCTAATTTAATATTTTTTGTCGAAGCTGCGATTGCTCCTAATGTTACGAATGGATCAAAAGTATGCGAATACTCTTTAGGTAGATCACCTCCTCCAGGGAATGGTGTTTCTCTGTTAATCGGTATATGTGTATGTTCTGGAAGAAAAATCGATTCAAATCCTCTAGCTTCTGCTTCTTGAGCTAGAATGATTGGGTTGATTGTGTAATCAGTTGGGAAAATAGTGAGCCCGAATTTCATAACTTTTTCCTTAATACTATAATCAAAAAAAATCGATCTTAATCAAGATCACTCAAAAGTTGCTCTAAAGAGTATTCTTACATTAGCTAAGATAAAAGGAGAGAGCATGAATTACGAACAATTATTTCAGAGTAAACTTTGTTCAGCCGCTGATGCAGTCAGTTTGATCCCTGATCATTCGTTTATTGTTCAAGGAATGGCTACCGGTGAACCACCTGGGCTGCTTGAAGCTATTGCTAATCGTGCTCGCAATGGTGGTTTTACAGATCTCCGTATGACAGCATTACTTCCAATGGCAGCAAGTGCACGTACTATTTTTTCAGAAGATGTTACAGACATCATTCATTGGGAATCCTTGTTTGCTACAGGAGCAGATCGAAATCTTATTGCTGAGGGAATTGCGTCCTTTAGTCCGGCATTTTTTCATCAAATCCCAAGATTGATTACAGAATTTATGGACGTAAATGTCGCAATTGTGTGTGTGTCTCGAATCGATCGTCATGGATACATGAGCTTGGGTACTAGCGTTGATGTTAATAAGGCAGCTATTGCGAAAGCTGATGTGGTGCTTGCTGAAGTTAATGAAAATATGCCACGTGTACACGGCGATTCATGGGTTCATATCTCTGAAGTAGATGCTGTAATACAAAATAATGTTCCTCTTACAGTACTACCTACACCACCTGAAAAAGAAGAAGATAGTGCCATGGGTGAAATTATCGCCGAAATGATCCCAAATGGGGCATGTATTCAATTGGGTATTGGTGGCGTACCTAATGCAGTTGCAAAAAGTTTGATGGGACACCAAAACCTAGGTATTCATACAGAAATGTTTGTTGATTCTATGGTGGATTTAGTTGAATCAGGTGTAGCAAACGGCTCACAAAAGACATTTCATGCAGGTAAGGCATTATATGCATTTGCCGCTGGCTCACAGCGGATGTATGAATTTTTAGATGATAACCCATATATTGAAGCGCATCCGGTTTCTTATACGAACTATCCGCCAAATATTGCCAAAAATAATAATCAAATTTCAGTTAATTCAACAATTGAAGTAGATCTAACGGGCCAATGTTGCTCGGAATCAATTGGGATTCAGCAATTCAGTGGGACAGGCGGACAACATGATTATGCGAGAGGGGCTTTTGACTCTAAAGGTGGTAAATCGATAATTGCATTTTATTCCACCGCAAAAAATGGGACCGTGTCTCGTGTAGTTCCAACACTAACGCCAGGAGCAGTTGTAACCACACCACGTAATGACGTGCATTGGGTCGTATCTGAATTTGGAGCAGAGAATTTAAAGGGAAAAACAACTGCTGCAAGAGCTGAAGCACTGATTCGTCTCGCGCATCCCAAATTTCGAGATGAGTTAACAGCAGAAGCAAAGAAACTTCGCTATTTGTAGTTTTTATTGGCCTAGATTAGGTATATTTTCAAGACTTAAAGATTGAATTAATTCTAATAATTCAGTTGTATCTTGAGGGATTTCTGGGATGGGGAGCCTTCTTGCACCTATATGTTCGACGTCATGTGCATCACTGCCGACAGTAACGGGTTTAGTTAAAAGTTGGCTGACTTCTAAAGCCAGAGAATTTTCGCGTTCTGTACATCCAGCATTTTCAATCTCAATTGCATCAACAAGCGAAAAGGTAGGATGTGCTGCGAGCTCTTCCAGAGTTGCATCCATAGCAAATGGAGGGCGCGATGCTCCTACTGCATCAAAAAAATGTCTAAAAGGATGAGCCCAGATTACAAAGTATTGATTATTTTTTGTGTATTCTAAAAGTTTTGATGCAGTCGATGGCAAAGTTTCACCAGATTGTGGCCCGATAACTATGAAATGGCCTTCATCAGTAGTTTGTTCTAATGCAGCAAAAAGTTTAACCCCCCACTGTGCCTCAAACCCTGACTGTTCCCATTCAGTCCATACACGCCAATGTTCTGCCACTAATATCGCACCAGTACCTTGTTCTGATGCACGTTTCCCCAATGCATCGACGGAGATGCTTGAGTCTGCGGAACCTGCTTTAGTATGTACATGTAGCTCAATAAATGGCATAGGCCTCCAAAACACAAATTTGTTATATAACTGATTTGAGCATTCTTGTTCGTTATCATCTATTATAACGAGCTGAAGAGATAGTTTTTTTTTGGTTTATGGATAGGAAGATTATGCGTGTTGTTGAAATAAGCGACAGTGAAAACGCAGCCGCTTATGCTGGAAAACTTTTTGCTCGCTGGGGTTCAGAAGTCATAAAAATCGAAACTCCTCATCGACAGCAAGTAACAGTGGCGGATGACTTATATTTGAATGCAGGTAAGAGCCATATAAATATTGATTATTTTGACAGCTCAGATCATGACTTATTTTCTTCAATATTAAGTGAAGCCGATATCATCCTTACTGATTTATCCCCCACAATTCTGGATGAGTATAGAATATTTGAATTTGCTAATAACAATTCAGTGAAAGTTTCAATCACCCCATTTGGTCTTTCAGGTCCTTATCGTAACTACGAAGCTACAGAAACTACAATACTTGCACAAGGTGGTTATACCTTTTTGTCAGGTGATATTGGACGGACTCCATTAACTTTACCTGGGCGGTATCCATATTATCAGGCTGGAACTTTCGCATATATTGCTGCAATTGCTCAGTATTTATCTGGCATTGAAATTTCTGAAAAAGAAACCATTGAAATTTCTGTATTTGAAACAGTAGTTGGATTGCATCAATTTACAGATGTTATGTGGTCACAACATAAAGATATTAGAAGTCGCCATGGGAATCAATGGCAAAATCTTTGTCCGACCACGATGGTCAGATGTGCTGATGGCTGGATAGGAGTCAATATACTTCCACGATTTTGGGAACCATTCGCTTTTATGTTAGGAATTGGAGAAAAAGCACATGATGCCGCATATGCGGAAAATTCAGAGAGAATGAAAAGAGTAGATGAAATAACTTCTATTATCGAAGATGCATTTTCAGATCTAGATCGGGCAACATTATTTAAAATTGGTCAAGAAACGTGGAGAGTGCCAATAGGAATTCAACAAAGTTTACAAGAGGTGTTAAGTGATGAACATCTTGTGTTTCGTAACTTTTGGAAAACAATTAATAATGGCGATACTGAAATACTGACAGCAGGATCGCCATTTAAATTTGCTGGTGAAGAAACTCCTAAGGAAAATCCACCTCAGCGATATCGATTTGAAGATATTAAGTGGGGAATTGAAAAAAACGAATTTGCGGGTGTCTCCAGCAATAGAATGCAACCATTAAATGGATTACGTGTACTCGATCTCACTCGAATATGGTCTGGCCCTCTAGCAACACGAATACTTGGCGATATGGGTGCAGAAATTATAAAAATTGAAGCTCAAGACGGTAGGGGTCCTAGAAAAGTTACCAGTTCTGGGGATAAATCTGGTTATTATCCTAATAACGATCCTGGTGATATTCCTTGGAATCGTCAGGGGCTCAATAATAAACTTAATAGAAATAAAAAAAGCTTGGCTATAAACCTTAAAGCAAAGCGTGGGCGTGAAATTTTTCTAGAACTAGTAGAAAAAAGCGATGTTGTTATCGAAAATTTTAGTGCACGTGCAATGCCTTCACTTGGTCTTGATTATGCTCAGTTAAAGAAACATAATTCACAAATTATTTATGTGGCTATGCCAGCATTTGGGTTAAGTGGTCCCTATCGTGAATATATAGGTTTAGGTCCTAGTATTGAGCCTCTAACAGGGGTTTGTGCACTTTTGGGTTATAGTCCAGAAGAACCTCGAATGTCAGTACAGGCTTTGACAGATGCGATGTCTGGTACAGCAGCAACCGCAGCAGTTATGACTGCGTTAGAACGACGTTACCGCACAAATGAAGGAAGTTTTGTTGAGCTTTCTCAACATGAATGTGGAGTGGGTTATTTTGGTGAATATTTTATTGACTCACAATTAAATCAAAGTGAACCTCAAATGGCACCCAATCTGCATAACGATTTTGCCCCCAATGGCGTATATCGTTGTTCAGGAAAAGATGAGTGGATTGCTATTTCAATTCGTTCAGATACTGAATGGCACCAATTATGTACTTTTGCAGGAAAAAATTGGGAAAATGAAGAGCGATTTAATTCTATTATCAATAGAAAAATTAATAAAAAACTTTTGGATGAATCGATAGAGAATTGGACAAAAGATCTGGAAAAAGTTGAATTAATGAAGCAATTGCAAAGAATATCTATTCCTGCTGGTGTTGTTAATTCATCGCCTGAATGGCTAACTGATGAGCATTTATTAGAACGTGGTTATTTTTTTGGTGTAGAAGAGATAGATGCAGGGTATCAATCATATGATGGATCACCAGTGAAATTTTATAATGATCGTGGTTATGACTCTTGGGTACGCTCACCTGGTCTGGGAGAGCATTATGCTCAGATACTAGGTGGAATTCTTGAATATTCCTCTTTTGATATCGCCGAGCTGTTTAGAGAGGGAATAATTGTCGATTCTCCCTCTGTCTAAATTAGGTGCCTGTAAATTCAGGAGGGCGATTATCGAGGAAGCTTTGAAAACCTTCTTTCGAGTCATTAGATTTCAATAGTTGAGCTTGGATAGACCATTCTCTGTCTAAAAAGAGGTTTCTCTCAACTGTATCTGTTGATTCTAACACGAGTCTTCGAATAGCAGTGAGAGCCATTGGTGCTCCAGCAGCGAGATTTTTTGCAAAACTTAAGGTTTCAGTCAATAGAGTTTCAGAGGGGAAAATTTTATTCGTCAATCCGATTTGGAGTGCTTCATCAGCGCTAATTAGTTCTCCGCTGTATAGCATTTCAAAAGCTTTTGCTGGACCTACCAATCGTGGTAACCAGTAGGCAGCTCCATAGTCTGAAGCGAGACCTCTTTTACTAAATATGGAGCCAATTCGTGTTTGTTCACTGAAAAAACGAATGTCACAACATAGTGCAATGCCAAATCCAGCACCTGCAGTCACACCATTTATTGCACCTATTATAGGTACATCACATTTAGCAAAAGCTTGAACAGTTTCTGAAGAACCTGCTTGTATATTCATTCGATCGTATCGAGAACTCAGCTCGCCAGTAGTCGATCCATTGTTTGCTGGAGATTTTTCACGAGTTACTTCTGCACCTGCACAAAATGCTCTACCTGTTCCTGTTAGTACTAATACTTTGACCTCATCATTTTGGGAGGCTTCTGCAAGTGCATTTCTTAACCCAATTCTAATATTGTTGTTAAGTGCGTTTAATTTTTCTGGTCTATTGAATGTCGCAGTCATTACACCATCAGTTATTTCAATTTCAAGATCACTCATAATTACCTCATTTTGCATGCTTATTGTTAATAATCTAAATGGATACCTTTTAAGACTTCAATTAATGTTTTTCCACTCTCATACCATTCTTTGCTGCATGCTTTGCCCACATAGCGTAGATGCCATGGTTCATAAATATAACCTGTTATTTCTTCTTTATCACGGGGGTAACTTAATGCAAAACCGAATTTATGTAAATTTTGATCGACCCAAATACCTTCTGGCGTGTTGCCAAATTCCTCCTTTAAATCCCAGTTCACGGATTCACTCGTTAGATCAATAGCCTGTCCTAGTTGGTGTTCGCTGTGGCCTGGTACTGCACTTTCTCGTTTAGCCTGTTCTAAACCGAGCTCTTTAACCCAATAAGCAAATGTCCACTCTTGTTCTTGGTAAGATCGATATGATGATCGTATCACTATGTCATGGCCTTCTTTTTTTGCCGCATCTATTAATTCCATAGCTGCATTTGCTGTTTCGGGTATCAAATATTGTTCTGTCCATCCTTGAAGTATGTATTCTAAAGGCAATTTGACTACTTCAGGTTCATAACCATCGGGTAAAGCCATTTCCTTGTCAGCTCTTAGCAATAATTTTTTTGTTTCATCATTAACCAATGCATAAACACATGCTGAGGTGACACGTTTGGGAGTTGAACTTACTGTAGGAATTGGAATCGTAGTTTCTGTCGGAGAAGGTTTTCGTGTAACAGTTGCTGATGGAGTGCTCGTGACTATTACACTAGATTCTGGGACAGGAATGGGATCTGAATTTTGAAACATTTGATAGCTTAAGAATATTGAAGTAATAATGCATAAAATTAAGATACTTAGTATGGTGATAGACTTTTTTGAAAAAAGATTGTTCATGAGCAAAAATATTGCCTCCACCTAAATTATATCAAGCAGCAATAATTTGCGATATGAATAGACAAACAGAATAAAAAGTGGCGACCCCGAGCGGATTCGAACCGCCGATCTCAACCGTGACAGGGTTGCGTGTTAGACCGCTACACTACGGGGCCACTTGCTAGTAACGAAGTTAAACACTTTTATCCCTCGCGGTCAATCTTAATGGAATATATTTTCAATGTTGATTAGTATTTATCATAATAAATATTCAAGAGGTCGCATGAAAGAAAAATCAAAATCCAGTCGTCCTGCTCGGTATGTTGAAAGACAATCGCCCTATTTAATGCAAGAACTCAAAAGAGTTTTTTTTGTTTCGGTAGTTTGTTTTACTTTATTGGCTTTCCTTGTAGTAGTTGAACGTTTTTAATCTAGTCGTTGCCATGCATATATGCAGGCAATAAAGCTTGCTAAAGGCGATATAAAATCGGTTTCTAATATTCTTTGATCAAAATCTGCCAATATATACCTAAAGACCACAGCACCTAATATAAAAGCTACTGCAATTAGCTGTAATGATTTTCCTTTTTTACCTCTGGTAACTTTGCTAATTATTGCTGCATTTAATGTGCCTATTGCTAGTCCAAGAAGAAATGCAATGATCATGCTAATGAAGCTAATTCCTAAAATTGGAACGAAAAGATACATGGCATAACCAATGACAAGTGCTACAAAAATACTTGAACCAATCGCTGCAAGATAATGAAATAATTTTAGTTCGTATATCGGCGATTTTCTCATTTCTGCACATGTTCTACATCTTGTGCCACCTGGTGTATGTATCAAACAATCTGGGCAGATCTTTCTTTCACAGCGCCCACAGGACAACTGGCTTGGTTGATGCCACTCGGAGTTACATTCTTTATGGAATATTTTTATCATAGCTATATTATTTCTAATGAAATGATCTTTATCTCGCAACAGTCGATGTGCGTGTTTCTCTTATTACCGTAACTTTTATTTCCCCTGGATAAACAAGTGTTTCTTCTATTTTTGTAGAAATATCTCTTGCTAAGCGAGTAGCTTCGATGTCAGTAATAGTCCCAGGGTTAACAAGGACTCTGACTTCTCTACCTGCTTGTATAGCGAAAGTTTCATTAACTCCATCGTAAGAGTTTCCTATTGCTTCTAGTGCTTCAAGGCGCTTTATGTATTGCTCTGCAGATTCACGTCTTGCACCTGGACGACTACCAGAAATTGCATCGGCACAGATGACTATAAGCGATTCAATACTTTCAGGAGTAATTTCTTCATGGTGTGCTGCTATGCAATGTACTATTTCATCAGCGACTCCAAATCTTTTTGCGAGGTCCGCTCCAATTAGTGCATGGGTTCCTTCCATTTCACGATCAATTGCCTTACCAATATCATGTAACAGACCTCCCGCTCTTGCCACTTCAACATCTGCTCCTATTTCAAAAGCAATTGCTGCAGCTAGCCACGAAGTTTCTAATACATGTCTTAATTGGTTTTGCCCATATGAATAACGAAATTTTAATTTCCCTAATGTTTTAATTAATTCTGGATGAAGATTTGGGATACCTGCATCTTGAATTAATTGCTCTCCAGCTTCTTTAACAATTTTTTCTACCTCAGATTTTGCTTTGTTAACTACATTTTCTATACGGACGGGTTGTATTCGACCATCTTCAACAAGTTTTGCAAGAGATCTTTTAGCTATTTCTCTTCTAACTGGATCGAATCCTGAGACTGTAACTAAAGCTGGAGTGTCATCAATAATCAAATCACACCCAGTTGCTGCTTCAAAAGCTCGGATATTTCTACCTTCTCGCCCGATAATTCTTCCTTTCAGATCATCTGAAGGGAGTATTACAGTACTAACTGTATTTTCTGATGTAATGTCTGCTGTCATCCTTTGCATTACTGTAGTTAGTATTTTCTGTGATTTTTTTTCAGCTTCTGCATGAACTGACGCTTCCATTATTCTCACTCGTCGTGTTAATTCTTCTTCAAGTTCTGTTTCAATTTCTTGTAACAAAAGTGACCGTGCCTGTTCTGCAGTAAGAGATGAGACATGTTCTAATTTTTTAGAAATTTCGGAGAATAAATTTTCTATTTCTTCTTCGTTCCTAGCTATATTTTGTGTTCGATCTTTTATCGATTGTTCTAATCGATCAATTTTTTCTGAACGTAGTTGTAGATTTTCTTCTCGCTGATCTACTCTTTTTTCTGCTCGTAAAACTTCACGCCTTAATTCTCGAATTTCAGATTCTATTTTTTTCCGATAATCTAGAGCTGAATTTTCTGTGCCTAATAATATTTCTCTCGATTCATGCCCTGCGTCTAACAATAGTTTTTTTGCTTGTTCTTCTGATTTTCTTAAAAGGCTCTTACTACTATTTTTAATTATTAGGTATGCAAAAATTATTCCAAAGGCAAATGCACCCAGGGAAATAATTCCTAAGGAAAGTAATTCCATTATGTTCTCCAAAGCTGAGAAATTCGCGCCAGAACTTGTCGCGTTCAGCAGTTTATCGTAGTTTATATATTTTTAGTGGTAGAGATTAATAACTAAATCTCAACTTTCTTATTCTAGCATCTCGATTAAGAAAGTTGCGATATGTGTAGCTATTGGATTAATTATCTAATATTAATTGGCGTGTGATGGATATTATGAGCTCGTTATTAAATCCTCTTCGTTGAAGATAGAAATAGAGTTTTGTTTTTTGTCTATCGAATGGTAATTTTTCTAAGCTTTTGAATTTCTTATGTGCTAACCATAACGCTTCTATTTCATCATTATGTCTGTCTAATGCTTTTGCTTGTATATATGCTGATATGTTTTTCTTTTTGAATTCATTTGCTAGGTATCTTTTACTTTTACCACGTGCTTTTTGACTTTTTTGATAATCCAGTACCCATGATTCATCATTAAGATACTTAAGTTCTTGCATTCTTTCTGTCGCATGCAATGTCTCATTATTCGAAAATGATTTTTGTAGCCATTGCTCTAATTCGCTAGTCGTTCTTCTTTTTTTTGACAAAAAATTTAGTGCTTCGCGAATGGCTAGCCTATTTCTACTTGCTTTATAAATTTCATTCCATTTTGTGTTACAAATCGAAATGCCTTCAGTAATATTATATTCCAAAATAGATTCTGCTAGTATGTCTACGGCATTTTCCCCATCAAAAATCACTCGAACTTTTCCGGAGCGTAATTTTTTGATGGAATTAATAATGGTCATGTTAATTACTGATCAACAGTGAGTAAAGCCGACTGATTTTCTGAATTCGTTGAAGAATTTTCTTCTTGTTGATTATTCTCTACTTGTCGACTGACTATTCCTGTGGCTATACGTACTTTATCTTCAACTTCATTTGCAATTTTTTCATTTTCCCGGAGAAATGTAGAGGCATTCATTCTTCCTTGACCTAGTCGCAAATCACCATATGAATAAAATGATCCCATTTTTTTAATAATTTCATTATCGACAGCAAGATCTAATATATCTCCATATTTATTTATCCCATGCTGATCTCCTGAAAACATAATGTCAAATTCTGCCTGCCGAAAAGGCGGAGCAATTTTATTTTTGACAATTTTGCAACGTACACGGTTTCCAATAAATGTTTGTCCATTTTTTAATGATTCAACACGTCTGATATCAATTCGCACTGATGAGTAAAATTTTAGTGCACGCCCTCCCGGAGTTGTTTCTGGGCTACCAAACATTACACCAATTTTTTCACGTAACTGATTAATAAAAATTAATGCAGTATTATTGCGAGCAACGGCGGTTGTTAATTTTCTCATTGCTTGTGACATCAGTCTTGCTTGTAATCCTGGTAATGAATCTCCCATATCTCCTTCAATCTCTGCGCGTGGTACTAATGCAGCGACTGAATCGATTACTACTAGATCAATAGCTCCAGATCTAATCAGGGCCTCACATATTTCCAGGGCTTGCTCTCCAGTATCTGGTTGCGAGATCAGCAGATCATCAATATTAATTCCACATGCTGCAGCATATTCAGGATCTAGCGCATGTTCTACATCTATGTATGCGGCAGTTCCTCCTAATTTTTGTGATTCGGCTAGTATGTGCTGTGCTAAAGTTGATTTTCCTGCTGATTCTGGTCCATATATCTCTGTTATGCGTCCTCGTGGGATTCCTCCAATACCAAGTGCAACATCAAGTGAGAGTGCGCCGGTAGGTATTGACGAGACACTTATAGCTGCTTCTGGGTCACCGAGTCGCATCACGGCGCCTTTACCGAAATCTTTTGTAATTTGGTCGATCGCGTGATTAAGGCTCTCTTGTCGATTTTCCGAATTTTCTTTTTTCGCTGATTTAGCCATGTCTTCTGTCTCCTGTTGTACAAATAAAGCTGTAGGAACTCTTAAGTACATTAATAGAACAGACGTTCTAAGTCAACAAATTTCTTATAATTTGAGAAAAAGTAATTAACTACCGGTAAGTGCTCCACCAATAACTAAAAGTAAGAACATGGCAATCATGGGGGTGAGGTCAATCATCCCAAGCGGTGGGATAACTTTTCTTAATGGATCTAATATCGGACTTGTAATTGAATCAAGTGCTTGTGGTATTGTTCCATTTTGATCAATCGGAAACCAACTTAATATTGCTCTTGCAAATATTGCGAAACCGAGGAACTGAATAAATACACCTACCAACTGAATTATACCGTTCACTATTGCTCCTTATTTAATTTTTCTGATTATTTTCAGCTAAATCGTTTGCTTTTATGAATGCGGCTTGGATTGCTTCATTCAATGCATTTCGGAAACCTAAAGCATCCAGTTTGGCGACAGCAGCTTCGGTAGTTCCACCTGGTGATGTTACAGCATTTCTTAGTTCTTGTGGCAAAACATTACCTTCAGAAGCATACAAAGCTGAGCCTTTCACAGTGGATCTAACTAGTGCAAGTGCATCATTTCTCGGCATGCCAAGCGTAACTGCCGATTCAATCATAGATTCCATTAGTAAAAATACATAGGCAGGGCCTGATCCATGTACCGCTGTGGCTAGGTTAATTTCAGATTCATTTTCTACCTCTATTGCTATAGTTGATACAGCATCAAAAATTACTTTTGCTATATTTTTTTGCTTTACAGTGATTTCATCACTCACTAGATATGCAATGGCTCCTTCTCCAATTGCTGCTGGTAGATTTGGCATAACTCTGATGACATTCTGATGTTTTGTGATGTTTTGAATAGTTGATATTGAAATTCCTGCAGCTATCGATATTACAATAGATTTCTCTGGAATATATTTTGCCAGATCTGTTAACTGATCTATATCTTGAGGTTTAATTGCGATAAGGATAACTGAGGCAGAAGAGCAAGCATCAAAGGCATTTTCTGTGACAATATATCCCTGATTGGATAACTCTTTTCTTCGTTCCTGATTAACTTCTGCGATGATAACGTCAGATATAGATATTTTACCTTTTTTGATCATCCCTCTTGCAAAGGCTTCTCCCATGAAACCTCCACCAATAATTGATATTTTCATACTACTATCCTCTTTAGCGTTTTACTTAAAAAACGCACGACCAATTCTGATAATCGTAGCACCTTCTTCAATAGCTACTCTATAATCATTACTCATTCCCATTGATAAATGTTTTAGTCCGTGAAAGTTTGCCAATTCATACAACTCTCTAAATATCGGTCGAATTTGTGTAGTATTTTCCGTCTGTGGTGGTACTGTCATTAAACCTATTATTTCTAGAGACGAATTATTACGCGCATAATTAAGAAAGTCTTGTAGTTCTTCTTTTTTTATCCCATATTTTTGTTGTTCACCGGAAATATTTACTTCTACAAATATTTGAAGTGGTTTTCTTGATTCGTTCGCTACATCAGATTCCCATGATTTTGTTAGTTGATCTAGTAGTGTAATAGAATCCAAAGAATGTAGTGTGCTTATAAAAGGAAGGATTTGTCGAACTTTATTCCTTTGTAGATGGCCAATAAAGTGCCAATTTACATTCAGGTGATTGTTAATAGCTAATTTTGCTTTTGGGACCAATTCTTGAACACGATTTTCTCCAAAATCAATAAATCCCATGTTGTGGATGGGTAACATTTCTGACAATTCATGAGTTTTCGATACACATATTATTTGAATCTCTTTAGGATCTCTGCCTACATTTTCACATGCTTCATCAATGGAAGCGCGAATAGAATTAACTCTTATTCGCACGTTATTCTGGTCAGGTGTTAGGTTCAGAATTCACTCGATTCAGGCAGGTTTTACTTTTCTGTGATCACTTAACTTTACTGGGGGAATGAGTGTTTCTTCTGTGATCTCTTCAAGTATATCAAACAGTCTTGGTTGCTCAGGGATAGCAGCACTTGGATTAGAAGTTATTCGCTCTAACTCTTCTAACATTTGTTCCACAGAAATGAATTGATGATAGATCGACGCAAAACGAATATATGCAATTGGATCGAGCCTCTTTAAACGTGTTATTGCCATTTCCCCAATGATACGACTAGAGATTTCTCCATGCTCATTTCCCATGACGCGTGTTTCAATGTCATTAACTATGGCACGTAGAGATCCAGCGGGTAATTTTCTTTTACGGGCAGCTATTTTGAGACTCGATAATAGCTTTTCTGATTGAAAGTCTTCTCGTCTTCCATCTTTCTTAACAACAACGATTACTGTGGTTTGAATTTGTTCAGATGTAGTAAAAGTTTTATCGCAAGAAAGGCAGGAGCGACGACGAAAGATTGTGTAATCAGAATTATAAGTTTCGGTGATATTTTCATTTATGCTTGCATTTTTTCCACAAGAAGGACAATTCATTCCTAGATAGCCTTTACATTTTGTAGGAGAGGATTAATTGAACTGGGATAAAAAGAGTAAAGCACGAATAGAAGGTCAATACAATACGGTGGTCAACATGCTATCCGTGAGTTATCCCCATTCTTTATTTTTCAACGTGAATGAACGTGGAAGATTTATGGTTATGACAAATTTATTTGATTATGTATTATCTTTCAGGGAATGTACGCCGTAAGAAAGTCGGGAGATCGGCTTCATCCAAAGTATCCAATCCAGAATCAGCAGTTAGATCACCTAACTTAATTGGTGGAGGTTCTTCACCAGTTAGATCGATTTCATTAATTGTCCTCTGAATTGAGGGAGGGCGATTACCCGCAAAACCAGTTGCAATTACCGTCATACGGACTTCATCATTAAGCGATTCATCAACCGTGGTACCAAATATAATTTCTGCATCTGGATCAACTACCTCAGCTATACATCTAGCAGCTTCACCCAATTCACGTAATGTCATATTTTGTGAACCAGCAACATTAAATAGAACACCTGTTGCTCCCGTGATATCAACTTCAAGTAAAGGGCTCGATATGGCTTGACGTGCAGCATCTACAGCTCTTTGTTGTCCTGTTCCATGGCCAATAGCCATAAGCGCAGGACCTGCATCAGTCATAATTTTACGTACGTCGGCAAAATCTAAATTAACAGTTCCTGGGATTGTTATTAATTCACTAATACCTTGTATGCCTTGCCTCAAAATATCATCAGCTGCTTTAAATGCATCTTCTACAGGTAAATCTTCATCATTCATCTGCATTAGTCGATCGTTTGGAATGACAATTAGTGTATCTACTTTTTCTTGAAGATCTCGAATTCCATCTTCAGCTTGCTGACGTCTTTTCGCACCTTCGAAACTAAAAGGTTTTGTGACAACACCAATCGTTAATGCTCCTAATTCCCGAGCAATCTCTGCAACAATAGGTGCTGCACCTGTTCCAGTGCCTCCACCTAAAGTAGCTGTTACAAAAGCCATCTCAGCACCTTGAAGAGCATCTGCAATTAATTCTCGTGACTCTTCTGCTGCACGGTGTCCTCGTAGTGGATCACTACCTGCACCAAGCCCACGAGTCAATCGATCGCCTATTCGGACTTTGATATCTGCATTTGCTGAATCAAGTGCTTGTAGATCTGTATTCATAGCTAGATATTGGACTCCAGGTAATGAAGCATCCATCATCCTGCTGACTGCGTTAGAGCCACCACCACCTACACCAACTACTTTAATTGGTGGCAATCCTTCAAGATCTCCCTCTCCCCAAGTATTGTCGGAAGATTCTTTTGTCATTGTGACCTCTCTCTCAGGCATTTCTGTAGTCGATGTATTTTTGGACTTAAGTACTTCATTTGATTCTAAGTCTTTTTCAGATGTTTTGCCTATATCTGCTTCATCGATCATAGCATTTTCTTCACGTGCAGCTGCTAAGTAATCAAATAATGAACCAGCAGTTAATTTTTGTTCATTAGTTTTAAATTCGTCTTCTTTTTTGTCCTTTGATGTATCCATGCAATGGCTCCTTGTTTATTTATCACAGTTGTTTTATTGCGGTAATATAATTCTCATCAAATGTGCGAGTTTTGATATCCATCCACCGATCGGAGTACTAGGTTTAGGGCTTATATTTATTGATTGCTCTTTTAGTGCCCACTGTAATAAACCTACAGATGTAGCGTACGCTGGATCATGTAGTATGTCAGAAAGACCAGCTAGATGATGAGGTCTACCAACTCTGGCAGGTAGTTCAAGGACTTCTTCTGTGAGAAGCTCAATTCCCTTTAATGACGCAGCACCACCGGTCAAGATCACTCCAGCAGAAAGCAATGCAGCATCTCCATTTCTTGAAATTTCCGCTGCGACCATTTCCATTAACTCTTCAGTTCTTGCTTGTAAAACCTCAGCGAGTTGTCTTCTTTTAACTATTTTATTGTCATCAGAACCAAAAGAAGGGATTTCAATTTCTTCAGTTTCGTCTACTAGCGAAGGAATTGCATGGCCGTAAGCTCTTTTTGCTTCTTCTGCTGATGGTTGCGGGACACGTAATGCAACAACAAGATCTCTAGTCATATGTGCACCACCCACAGGTAGCACTGCTGTATGTGCCACAGCTCCATCACGATAGACACATACATCTGTAGTACCTCCGCCGATGTCAACCAATACACAGCCATGTAGCCTTTCCTCCGGGGTCGTAACTGCTTCTGCGGATGCAAATGGCTGTAAAACTAAAGACTCAACTTGTACACCGGTTCCTTCAACGCATGTCATGAGATTTTGCATTGCTGATAGGGAACAAGTAACTACATGGGTTTCTACATCAAGGCGTGAACCGAACATTCCAACTGGGTCAGAAATGTTATCACTCCCATCAATAATGTAGTGGCGTGGGACTACATGTATAACCTGACGATTGTTGGGAACATTAAAAATTCTGGCACTTTCTAAAGCTCTTTCAACGTCATAGTTAGAAATAGCTTGTTGTTGATCGGTAATAGCAATGATTCCCTGTGAATTATTGCCAGAGATATGTGGACCTGAAATGCCAACGTGTGCAGAAGTAATCTTTTCACCGGATGCGCGCTCTGCTCTTTCTACCGAAGAATAGATTGCTTCAGTAGCAATTTGCACACCATCTACCATACCTTTATTCAGCCCAGCTGATGGACCGATACCTACCCCAAGAATACGAAGTTCATTCTCTGGAGTCACCTCAGCCACAACAGTGCAAATTTTTGTTGTACCTACGTCAATAGCAGTTATTTTCGTAGTTGCCATTTATAACTCCTAATTAATTGTACTCTTAAATATCATCGTATGACTACGTTTGATCCAAAACGTAAATCAATCTCATTTATTTCTGAAGTTGTCTTATTTAACCGTGAAATTAATTCTTGTAATGTTGCAATCTTATAAAAATAATTAGACGCATCTCCCATCACAATATTGGGAGCATCTTCTAGAAGAATTGTAAGCCCTCGTTTATCTTCAAAGACATATGAAATGGTGTTCAGTCCCATTTTCCGGAACCTTTTCTCAGATTCTAACCGTGCTACTAACTTAACTGAATTTTGGTCGACATTAATCTTTTTCTGTCTGTCTGTTTGAATACTAAAATCAATAATAGTAGGCGCATCTGAGGGAGCAGGACGTGCGACGCTCAGAATTTTTCCTGATGCATCTACAAGTACTCTTTGTTCATTATGTTGCCAATATCCCCAGCCTTGAGCTTCGGAAATTATAATTTCAATCCCGTTGATCCATTTGCGATTTATTACTACTTCCTCAACGCCTTTTATATTCGAAATATTTTGTTGTGCTTTATCTATATCTGCTGAAAAAATTGATTGCCCATTTAGATTACTCATCTCAACAATATCACGCGAATTAATTATCTCTGTTCCTAATACATCAATATTTTGAATACGAGCAACATCACTTTCAGATATTTTTATAATTCCAATCAGTATTAAAAAAATAGTTGTAAGTGAAAATACTATTCGGAATGTTTTTTTATTTAACAAAATAATTTTTATTAAAGATAATTGAGTTTTAAAAAAAATGATCCATGGTTTCTTTTTTGGGAAATGTTTTCCAGAAAGATCAAGAGATCTATTCAGATATATTTTTTTATTGATTCTATTTTTGCGCCGAAACAACTAATTCTCCAATCTTTTAGAAGATTGCTTTTCAAGTGCAAAATTTATTAACCGTGTAATTAATTCAGAATAAGTGATCCCTTCGGCTTCCCATAATCTAGGAAACATAGACTGTGGTGTAAATCCTGGGAGTGTATTGATCTCTATGATTCTTGGTTCTGAAATTTCATCAGCGATAAAATCTACTCTCGCTAAACCACTGCAATCTATAGATTGAAATGCTTCAGTTGCATATTTTTGGATTTTTTGTATCGTTTCTAATTTGATATCTGCAGGGAGAATCAGTTCAGTTTTTGAATCAGAATATTTCGCACTATATGTATAAAATTCTTCTGAAGTTCTTATTTCTGCAACACCAGAGACTAAAAGAGAGTTATTGCCAATCACAGCACACTCTAATTCTCTTCCCAACATAATTTCTTCAACAATTATTTTCTGATCATATTTGTTTGCCAATTCCCATGATGGTTCGAGATCTTCACGGGAAAATACTTTACTTACACCTATTGAAGATCCACCATTACATGGTTTTACGAAGCATGGGTATCCGATATTTTTTTCAATTTCGTTAATTAGATTTTTATCTAAATGCTCTTGATGGCTATTGCTAAAAATTCGATATTTTGGTTGGGGTATTCCAGCACTTTCAAAGTTCATTCGCATTAGGCCTTTATCCATACCTAAAGCACTTGCTGCTACTCCAGCACCTATATAAGGAATATTGGCTAAATCTAAAAATCCTTGAAGTTTTCCATCTTCTCCATAAGTACCATGAATAATGGGGAAAATAACATCCATTTCACCTAAAATAGATAGAATTTCATGACTTTTTAGTAAGTGTGAGCCAGAGTCATCACCTAAGGAATCACGTTCACCATTCTTGAATTCTTTGAGGCGTTTAGTGGTCTCTTCTATATTTAGCCATAATCCTTTTAAGTTGATGCCAAATGGTGTGACCTCATACGCAGTGCTATCGATTGCATCGATAATGCAATTGCCAGAAGTTAAAGAGACAGTGTGTTCACTAGATTGACCACCTATAATGATTCCGATTTTCATTGGGCGTTGTTTCATTTTGCATTCTCCAAAAGATCTAACACTGCTGGTCCTAAATTGGTAATATCTCCTGCTCCTAAAGTTAAGAAAACATCACCAGGTTCTAAATTTTCTACGATTTTTTGTGCGGCAGTATCTATTGATTTTAAATTAATTGGTATTGGCGAACTGATCTCTGCAGACAATTGTGTTGCGTCGATACCAGCATCAGGAGTTTCTCTAGCAGCGTAAGTACTAAGGATGAATAATTTATCTATTGTTTTAAAACAATGTTTCCATTGTTCTAATAAATATTCTGATCTTGAAAAAGTATGCGGTTGGAAGCATGCGACAAGACGTCTTTTGCCATATTTTTGTTTTACAGCCGACACTGTTGCACGAACTTCAGTTGGGTGATGTGCGTAATCGTCAATGATGGTTATTGGTTTTTTAAGAATCAATGGCTCGCCAATGATTTCAAAGTGTCTCGTGATACCTGAGAAATTTTGTATTGTAGATGCTGCTGTGTTGAAATCGACACCTGCACGCATTGCTACTGCAAGGGCTCCAACTGCATTAGACATGTTATGACGACCTGGAATGGGAAGGGAAATTATTCCTAGAGATCTTCCTTCTAAAAATATGTTACTGGTTAGACCTCCGATTTCATTAGCACGGAGATTGCGAGCTGACCACGTAGCCTCTTTTTTTTCGATGCTATATGTTTCAACTGCTTTTCCTGAAGAGGCATATTGATTTTTTAAATCAAATGCTAGAGGAGAATCAATGGAGATAATTAAGAGACCATTTGATGTGATCTGCTCAGCAAATTGGTTGAAAGCAGAATACAAATTCTCTGCAGATTTATAATAGTCAAGATGATCAATTTCGATATTAGTAATTAATGCAATTTTTGCCTTGTATTGGAGAAAAGCTTCAGCATATTCATCAGCTTCAACAACTGCATATTTTCCCTGCCCAATTTTTAAGTTACCGCCAAGATCTGGAGAATTTCCTCCAAGTAGGACTAGCGGATCTAGTTTCCCTTGCTCTAACATTAATGCCGCCAACCCAGTTGTTGTTGTTTTTCCATGGCTACCAGCGATAGCAATAAGTTCATATTCGTTTGTAAGAAGTTGTACCATTTCTGCACGCAGCATGATGGGGATAGATTTTTCCTTAGCAGCGATTATTTCGGGATTATCATTTTTTACTGCAGCAGTTGCGACTAACAATTCTGCTTGACCAATATTATCGGAATTATGATCTAAGAAAATTTTTGCACCAAGTATTGAAAGTTTTTCAGTGTAATCAGAACTAGATAGATCTGAACCGGATATAACATGACCTTTTGTAATTAAGATTTGGCCGATTGCAGACATATGTACTCCGCCAGCACCGACCAAGTGAATGTGTTTAGGTAGTGAAAAGTTTTTCTGTAATTGATTCTTTACACTTTTCATACGACCTCCATGAGCAACTTAATTATTTTATCGGTTGCATTGGGTGTATATAAATTTTTCATATTGTTCGCCATAGATTGCTGACGTTCAGAATTTGATAAAATTTCGATAATCAAACTGGGCAGATTATGTAATTCATTTTCGCTAATTATGGATGCTGCATTTTTTTCACCGAGTAAATTTGCATTATTTAATTGATCGGAGAAATTTCCAGGTATGACAATTGCAGGTAATCCCAATGAAGGCAATTCCCCTAAGATCGAAGCGCCAGCTCTAGTGACTGTAAGCTGAGATGCTGCCATCGCATTAGCTATGTCATTCGTATATTCGAGTACGTGATATCTATGCTGCTCAATAGGAGAGAGTTTACTCTTATGTATAGATATTTTTCTGAAATCACTTGCCCCAGTGATATGTATGATTTGCATATTGAGTAAAAGTTGGGAGAGTGATTTCGAAATAATTTCATTAATAGAGTGTGAACCCAGTGATCCTCCAGACACTAATAATGTCGGTAAATTGTCTATCAGTGCAAAATTTGTTTTCCCCTTAGTTTCTGTGGCTTCTAAAAATTGTTTTCGTATGGGATACCCTGTAACTTTGGCTTTATGAACAGGAAGGTATTTTAGAGATTTTTCAGATGTACATGCTATAGAAGTTGCATACCGCGTTAAAAATTTTATCGCCCAACCTGGATATATGTCAGGCTGAAATACTATGAGTGGTATTTTACAATTTTTCGCAGCACGCCCCACTGG